>JASHSR010000210.1 GCA_030038645.1 Gammaproteobacteria bacterium | reverse complement strand
TGGATCTCGGGCAGCTTGCCGCGAAGCTGCAGGCCGACGGCGCCGCCTCGTTCGTGAGCTCCTGGAACGACCTGTTGAGCGTCATCGCCGCGAAGAGCGCCTCACTGCAGAAGGCGGGCTGAGGCGCCGGCGAGTCGCCGGGGCCGTCTCCCGCTACGCGGGCGCCGCGCGCAGAAGCAGTCAACGTGAGCACGCCGATTACTTTCGCCCGGCTTCCTGGAAACGGCTAGTCATCGATCGCGCGGATTGGCGAGGAAATCCGTGCCCGTGCGCAAGACGGTGGGCCACTCAGTACTCGCCGCGCTGCGGCAGTACCGTAACGGTGTACTCGACCCTCATCAACCTGCCCTTGGGTCCGACCCCCTCAACCAAGAAGCTATCGACGCCGGTAAAGTCATCCGCCGATCTGTAGACGACACTGACGCCCGGAGTCCTCCTCTTGTTGCACGCGTAGTACTCCCGGTTGGTGGGCGCGAAGGTCGGAAAGTCCTCGATGATCACGAACGAGACCGCGCCATGCTGCGGCGGCCTCGCTACGTTCAGGCGCGTCAGACCGGAGGACGTGCAGTCCGCATTCACCGCAAAGAAGAATCCCACTCGCTGCGGGACGCCGGAAACTGCGCCGCGCTCGAATTTGCTCATCGTCGGCTGGGCTCTGGGTCTGCTCGGTACCGGGACCACGGCAACGCATCCGCTCAGCAGTGCGACCGAGGCGACGGCGGCGAACCGCGAGATTCTCGGCAACATCGTTCTACTCCCTCGAGGTAGGCGGAGACGACGAGACCGCCCGCTCTCAATTATAGCGAAGCCGGGCGCGCATCGGTCGGGCTCACTCCACTGCTTCGAAGGACCTCCATGTCCATGAACAGGCCGTAGAAGAAAGCGTCGGCCCTCAATTCTTCACTTGGCAGTCCCAATGCTCGTCGGCCTTGCCGTTCTTCATCCGCCACATGTCGAACCACGTCGTGGTGTAGGTCTTGGACGGATCCTTGGGATCCTTCAGCACCCTCGGCGTGGCGACGATGACCAAGTCGCCCTCCGCAACGACCGCAACCACCTTGCTCCTCATCCGCGCGGTGATCGGCGTCGGCTTGCGCTTGAGCACCGCCGTGAAGAAATGCACGACGGGATCCCGGCCGGAGCGGACCAGGGGATTGTGCTGCAGATACCGCTTGGTCAGGTACCTGTCGGCGAGCTCCCAATGATTGTCCTCCAGCAGGTCCTTCATGATGTGGTAGACCGCTTGCTTGTTGGTATTCAGCGCCGGATCGGAGCTCGTGAACAGCGCATCGGGGTTCGGAACGCCGACCACGGGCTCCTGGGCGCGGGCGGTCGGCTGCAGAGCCCACGATGCTGCCACGATCAGTCCAGCAAACACGAGTGATTTCATGACCAATCCCCCCTTTTGATGAAACGCGAGTCTCGCCCCGTTCGAAGGGCATCGACTCCCCGGCCGCGCCCGCATCCGCGGGCGTCCGACCCTCAGTATCCGACCGTAAACCGCTTGCGGATGTGACGCGGCTTCTCCAGCTCGTCGATGATCGCGACCGCAAGGTCCTCCTGGCTGATGCGGCTGTCGCCCTTCGCGTCCTTCAGCACCTGATCGCCGCCGATGCGGAATTTCCCGGTCCGCTGGCCTGGGACGAGCATGATGGAAGGCGATACGAAGGTCCACTCGAGCGCCTTCTCCTCACGCACGCGGCTCAGCGCCTCGGCGGCAGGCTGCGCTTCCACTTTGATCTCCGCGGGAAATCCCGGGGTGTCGAGGAGCCGCACGCCCGGTGAGGCCTCGAGGCTCGCCGCGCCGCCGACGAGCAGCACGCGCCTGACGCCGGCGGCCTTGGCGGCTGCGAACGCCTTCAGCACGTCATTGTGCTGGTAGCGCACGCTCACGACGATGGCATCGTGGCCGCGCACGGCATCCGCGAGCTTCCTCTCGTCGGCGAGGTCCGCCTGCTTGGCCGTGAGGCCCGGGCGCGCCTTGAGCTTCTCGATGTGGCGGGCGATGCCCGTGACTTGGTGGCCGCGTGAAAGGGCCTCGTCGAGGATCTTCGCGCCGACGTTGCCCGTCGCGCCGATCAGTGCGATTCTCATGGGGGTCTCCGTGTTCTGCTTGTCTGCGCGCAAGCTCACCTCAACTCGGCGCGCGGCGCAAGAGGCATCGGCAGCCCGGCAGCCGGCGGCCCGGATGGCGCACCGCAACCCGCTCGACCGCCTCACGAGCAGAGGGATGGGGGAGGGAGTGATGGCACGCAGAAGAAAGCTCACCGCCCGGATCGTCGGCGTGACCGAGGAATATCAAGGGTTCCTGTCCATCAAGCGCTACGAGATCGAGGAGGACCGGCACGCGGGGGGCCGGCAACGCGTGGTGCGCTTCGTCATGGAGCGCGGCCACGCCGTCGGGGTCCTCGCCTACGACCCGCAAAAGGATCGGGTCGTCCTGGTGAACGAGCTTCGCCCCGGGATTCTCGCGGACGGCGGACCCCCCTTCTCGGATGCGCTGATCGCCGGCGGCATCGGTCCGAGCGAGAGCGCCCTCGAGGCGGCAGTACGGGAGACGCGGGAGGAGGCCGGGCTCGAGCTCAGGGCGCCCGCCATCATCCACGAGCGCGCATATGTGAGTCCGGGCGGCACGTCGGAAGGCATCACCCTCGTTTACGGCGTGGTCACGGCTCCGCTCGCGAGCGAGGTGTACGGCAACGACCACGAGCGGGAGAACATCCGCACCACGATCCTCAGCTCCCGAAGACTCATGAGCCGCATCCGCAGCGGCGAGATCAACGACATGAAGACGATCGTCGCGGCCTACTGGCTCACGGCGAATCGCGCCCGCCTGCGGCGCGAGCAGGCGAAGAGCCCGCAGTCAGTTGGTGGCGAAGCCCACCCAGCGGCCTAGGCAGATCACCGTCACCCAGATCGCGAGCGACAGCCCCCCTGCGACCCTCGCGCCCACGGGCGTCATCACGTCACGATCCCACAAGGCGACGCTGCGGTAGCTGCCGAGGTGGAAGATCGCCATGTTGATCCCCGCGAGCAGCAGCATGAGCATCTTGGTCTCGAACTGCCAGTTGTGCGCGTACTTCACCGCCGAGGAGCTGAAGAGCGAGCCGCCCGTGATGACGGCGGAGAGGAACGCGAGCCACGTCCAGGGCAGCGTCTCCCTCATGAGCTCGCTCACGGGCCTGCCGCGCGAGGCGACGTTGATGAGCCGCAGGTCCACGATCATGATGGTTCCGACGACCAGGGTGATCGAGAGCACGTGCAGCGTTTCGATCGTCGGAAAGAGCCAGGTGGATTCCCGGACGGCCGTCGCGTAAGGGGTGGCCTCCAGATGAGTCAGCAAGTCGCTCAATAGCATCATCTGATCCTACTTTCAGCCGTGCGCCATGTAGGCGATCCACCGGCCCGCAGCCAGGATCGAGCACCACAGGAGAAGCGAGACGACCGCCGTGGCCCGGGCAACCACCTTGCGGCGTTCCCAGAATTTATTGCTGTTGTACAAGACGTACTGGAATACGCCCGTGAGAGTCAAGGCGCACGCGAGTAACGTCATCTTCGCCCAGAAAACCTGACTCAGAAGCTCACGCCCCGGCTCGCCGATGATGAGGATCGAGCCGGACGCGGCCAGCACCGCGACGGCGCCCCAAACCCAGGGCAGAAACCGCTCGGCCATCTCGGGAATCGTCTGGCCGCGGCCGGTCACACCGAGCAGCCGGAAATCGAGCATCACGACCGAGGCCATGACGGTCGCTATCGCGAGAATGTGCACGGACTGCACCGTCGGGATGACCCAGAAGGCGTTCTGGATCGCCATGCTGAAGGGTGTATTCGACAGCCAGTCGCAGAAGGCGGGGATCATCTCAGGTCTCCGAGGCGCTCCGGGCGGGGATTGCGAATTGTCATATCAACGGCATTGCCATATCAACGGGCGGCCTCCGGACGGCAGCCGAGCCCCGAGAAGCGCCCGCGCTGCGCAGGCGGCCGCCCGCCAAGCATGCGGCAACTCAGCCGCTCCGCGCCCCCGCCGGTCTCATCGTCCGCTCGAGTCCGCTATTTGTCTCGTAAATTACTGTTCTGAATGACGTTATTTAACGTTAATGGATCGTGCTAGGATAGGGTCTCACTGAGCGCCCCACCGCAGACATGCTCGACATTCATCAACTGCACGCTCACGCCGAGCGGATACGCGCGAGCGGGGTGCTCGGCCGTTCCCGCCTCATCCGTCGCCTGTTCGACTTTCTCGTCGATTGCTCGCTCACCGACCGGGCGCCGAAGGAGATCGAAGTCGCCATCGACGTGTTCGGCAAGGATGCTCGGTTCGATGTGTCGCAAGACGCGATGGTGCGAGTATACATTCATAAGCTGCGCCGAAAGCTCGAAGAATTCTACGCGGGTGCCGGTCGGGGCGAGCCGCAGCGCATGGTCATTCCCAAGGGCGCCTATCGGTTCGTCATAGAACCGGCCGCGGAAGCGCCGACCGAGGAGCCGCCGGCGGGGGGCCGCAGCCGCTGGGTGCCGGCGGCGCTCGGCGCCTCGCTCCTCGTCAACGTCCTCGCGCTGCTCTTCTTCGGGTACGTGCGGTGGCATTCCGCTCCGAGTGATCTCGCCACGCTACGCGAGACCCCCGTCTGGTCGCGGATTCTCAACGACGACCGCACGATCTTCGTCGTGCTCGGCGATTACTACATCTTCGGCGAGACCGACCAGTCGATGGAGGTCAAGCGGCTGATCCGGGAGTTCTCCATCAACTCTCCCGCGGATCTCGACCAGTATCTGATGCTGCATCCGGACCTCGCGAGCCATTACCTCGATCTGCAGCTCAATTACCTGCCGACCGCGGTGGGATACGCGCTGCGGGACGTGATGCCGCTGCTTGCGCCGGCGCACAAGCGCATTCGGCTCGCGCTCGCCTCGCAGATCAGCCCCGCGGTGCTCACTTCCGCAAACGTCGTGTACATCGGGTACTTGAGCGGCATGGGCATGCTGCACGACTTCGTGTTCGCCGGATCCCGCTTCTCCGAGGGCAAGTCGTACGACGAGATCGTCGATCACGTGACCGGCCAGCACTACGTCAGCCAGGCCGCGGTGCCGCGGGGCGAGGAGAAGTACCACGATTACGGCTACTTCGCGACGTTCTCCGGACCGAGCGGCAATCAGATCGTCGTCATCTCCGGCACGCGCGATGTCGCGGTGATGCATACCGCGGAGGCCGTGACGCAGCCCGAGACGCTCGAGCAGCTCACCTCGAGCGCGCACGACGCCCAGTCGTTCGAGGCTTTGTACGACGTCTACGGTATGGACCGCATGAATCTCGGTGGGAAGCTTCTGCTCACCTCGAAGCTCAATACGTCGCGGATCTGGACGGGCGAGCCTCGCGACGCCGTGACGGCGGCGGTGACGGCCGGCGGCCCGGCGCGCGCGCTGAAGTAGCCGGGCGAGCGGCTCGATGAGCTCAGCCGGCCCATCGCGCGATTCCGCGCCCGAGGGCGCGCGGCCCCGCAAACCGCGCTATTCGGCGCGGGTGAAGCGAGTGCGGCGGCTCACGCCCCGAATGGTGCGCGTGACGTTCACCGGCGAGGAGCTGGCCTCCTTCGCCTGGCCGGGTCCGGCATCTCACATCAAGCTGATCTTCGCCTCGGGGGGTGAGGCGGCGGCTGCGCGGACCGGTGCGCCCGCGCCAGAGCCGCCTGCGGCCACAATGCCCGGGTCCGATGCGCCTCGGCCAGAGGTGCCGGGGGCCGCGCCCGGGTCCGGCGCTGGAGCGCGCCCGATCATGCGCACCTACACACCCCGCCGCTTCGATGCCGCTGGGCGCGAGCTCGACGTGGACTTCGTCGTCCACGGCGCGGGCCCCGCCTCGGCGTGGGCGGAACAGGCGGCCGTCGGCCAGACACTCACGATCGCCGGCCCAGGCCGGAGCTATACGGTCGACTCCACCGCGGACTGGTACATTCTCGCGGGCGATGACACGGCGATTCCGGCGATCTGCACCATCCTCGAAAGCCTGCCCGCGTCGGTAAAGGCTCTCGTCCTGCTGGAAGTCGTGGACGGCGCCGAAGAGCATGCCCTCGACGCCCGAAGCGCGAACACCGAGATCCGCTGGCTGCGGCGCGGGCTGGACGCGACCAACGCCGGCCGCGAGCTCGAGGCCGCGGTGCGCCGGATCGAGCTGCCGGGCGGGTCGGGGAGGATCTATGTCGCGTGCGAGTCGGATGCGATGCGCCGCATCCGCCGTCATCTTCTGCACGAGCGCGGGTTCCCGCGCGATCGCCTCGTGACGCGCGGCTACTGGCGTCTCGGGCTGAGCGACTATCCCGACCGCGACTACGGTGAAGACGTCATCTAGCGCACTGATCGCGCGGATCGCGACACTCGACTGGACGAGCATCGAGAAGGACCTCGACCTCAACGGCTGCGCCACCCTTCGCGCTCTGCTCACTCGCAGTGAATCCCTGCAGCTCTCCCGCTGCTACGGCGATGACGGCCGGTTCCGCAGCACCGTCGTGATGGCGCGCCATGGATTCGGGCGCGGCGAATACAAGTACTTCGCCTACCCGCTGCCGGAGCCGGTCGCGGTGCTGCGCAGCGAGCTTTATTCGGGGCTCGCGCCGATCGCCAATCGCTGGTGCGAGGCGCTCGGCGTCGAGACCCGCTATCCGGCGGACCACGAGTCGTACCTCGCTCGTTGCAGGCGCGGCGGACAAGCTCGCCCGACGCCGCTCCTGCTCCGCTACGAGCCGGGCGACTACAACTGCCTGCACCAGGACTTGTACGGCGAGCACGTCTTTCCTCTGCAGGCGACTTTCCTGCTGTCCGAGCCGGAGCGGGACTTCACGGGCGGGGAGTTCGTGCTCACGGAGCAGCGCCCGCGCGTGCAGTCGCGGGCGGAGGTCGTGGCGCTTGCGCGGGGAGATGGCGTGATCTTCCCCGTCCGCCATCGGCCGGTTCGGGGAGCGCGCGGATGGCGCCGAGTGAGTCTGCGCCACGGCGTAAGCCGCTTGCGCTCCGGCGAGCGGTACACGCTCGGCATCATCTTTCATGATGCGCGATGATCCGCAGGCCGACCTTGACCGCATCTTCCGCGCGACGATCCGAGTGAGCGCTTCGTGACCCGCATTCCCCGTGCCGCGATCGGCGATCTCATGGACATGGCGGCGTCGGGCGCCCCCGAATCGGAGCCGCTCGCCGCAGGCGCGGTCGTTCTGCGCCGCGGGACTTTCGCCCGCCGCGCGTCCGCCGCACTCTCTCGCGAAATTCATCGTCGCCGGACGAGATACCGATAAAATCCGGACGTTCTCCTCGAGCCTGCCGGGACCGGAGCCCGGGCGCGCTCGAGCCGTATTCCCCGACAGAATCGACTCATAATCAACGGGCGGGACACGAATGAGCGAGGAGACCCTCATACCGGACTCGGAAGTACGCAAGATCGTGCGCATCGTGGGACAGGTCGCGGACATGGAGGGATCCCGGTCCACCAAACGGCGCGCGCTGATGAACGGGCTCGCCGCCATGATCGACGCGGACGCTTGGGCGTGGATCATCAGCCGGGCGGCGGACGATCACAACAACCCCGCGGTGGCGTATTTCCAGCATGGCGGCTACACGGACGAGCAGGTCGCGCGATACGCGCAGATCATGCAGGACCGAGACAACACGCCGGTTGAGTACCAGGCGCTCAATCAGCTGCGCTTCACCAACAAAAGGTTCACGCGCCGATGGGATCAGCTCGTGACGCCGGAGCAATGGTACGGCCCGCGCAACCGGCAGATCCTCGATGCGCTCGGCTTCGAGCACGTCATGTATTGCGTCAAGGTGCTGGACGACAGCGGGCTCTTCAGCGGCATCACGCTGAAGCGCCGTACGGGCCGGCCCAATTTCACGCCGCTGCAGCAGCGTATCGCGCACATCGTCACCGGCGAGATCGACTGGCTGCACGGGGACGAGAATCTGCACACCGTGACTCAGCAGGTTCACCCGCTGCCCCCGAGCCAGCGCACGGTTCTCATGCTGCTGATGGAAGGCAACAACAAGCCGAAGATCGCGAAGAAGCTCGGCTGCAGCTACAACACCGTCAAAGATCACGTCAAGGCGATCTACGCCCATTTCAAAGTGCACAGCACCGCGGAGCTCTTCCACCACTTCAGGGCGGGCGACCGGCAAGACGTGGAGTGATGCCCCTCGCGCGCGCGGGCTCAGCCCTGGAGAAGATTCGAGAGCTCGACCGACGCTCCGCCGAGCTCTTGAATCGCCATCGCTTCCGGCGAGCGGGTTGAGGCCGTTTGCGCGTAGCCCGCCGAGGACGGCCCGCGGAGCGAATGCAGCTCGCGGCCCTGCGGGTCGACGATCCAGAGCTCCGGAATGCCGCATCGCGCATACAGCGGCGCTTTGACGTGACGATCGTAACGCCACGTCGTGTCGCTGACTTCAATGATCAAGAGGGTGTCCGCGGCCGTGACCCGCCGCGAGCTGTAGAAATCCTCCCGCCGCTTGAGCAACACGATGTCCGGCTGCGGCTCGGAGAACTCCTCGATCACGACGCTGCCCTGTGTGCGCACGATCGCGCGCCCGGCGACGGCATGGAAGAGCAGCTCCGTAAGGCGGTCCACGGCAGCCTGGTGTCGGCTTCCGATTGGCGGCATGTCGATGATCTGTCCGTCGATGAGCTCTACGCGCGCATCGGGCGCAAAAAAGCCCAATTCACCCATGCGGTGGTACTCGTCCACCGTGATACGGTGCGTCGGCGGCAGGTCTTGCATTACAGCGCTCAAATACGTGTCCC
>JASHSR010000209.1 GCA_030038645.1 Gammaproteobacteria bacterium | reverse complement strand
ATCGGCGCCAAGACCGATTGGTTCGATCATCGGCTGCGGGTGAACGGCTCGTTGTTCTACGAGGACTACAAGTCGTACCTCAATCTCGAGCTGGGGACTCAGTGCACTGCGGCGAGTTCCCTCAATCCGGGAACGCCGGTCTTCGGCCTGTCGCCCGTTGCTCCCTGTCCCGCAGGAACGCCTCTTGGAAACCTCGGCCTTCCCGGCAGTTTTCCGTGGTTCTATTACACCGGCGTACCGGCCTACATGCCGGGCGCGGAGCTCGAGGCCTACGCCGAGCCGATCGACCGGTTGCTCCTGAACTTCACCGGCGGCTGGGAGGAGTTCCACAGCAAGATCACCGACACGACCAATCCCGGATATATCAACCCTTCCGTGCGCCTGCAGCCCGAGTGGGACGCGAGTGGCGGCATCCAATACGGACTCATGCTGCCGAACAACTCGACCCTGACACCGCGGCTCGATTGGCGCTACCAGAGCTATGTCACGACCGGCGCCGAGGACTCCTTTCAGATTCCGCAATGGCGGGTCCCGGGATACAGTATCTTCAACGCGTCGCTCGTGTATCAGCCGAATGGCGCCAAGTGGCACGTCACGTTCACGGCCGAGAATGTCTTCAACAAGTTCTACTGGGAGCAGCTCGGGGCCCCGACGAGTCTCATCAACCCCAGCGCGCCGCCGGCCGCAAGCAACCTGGAGCCCGCCTCGGCCCAAATGGGCACGCCTGGATTGCCCCGGGAGTGGATGCTGACGTTCGGCATGCACTTCTGAGGATCGGCGCGTTCCGCGGGAATGGACGGTCGGGTTTACGAAGAATTTCTGATCGGGCAAAGCTCGATGCGACGGGCCGGCAAAGTCCGTCGCATCGACGCCGCGCCGACCCGATGCCCCCAACCATCGGCCTTCGATTGAGTTATCATCGAGCGCCGATCGTCGCCCGCCCGTGCCGGGCCGCTCGCAGGAGAATCGCCATGTCGTCAGTGGACTTCAGAGGTCATCCGCTCTTTCCCCCGGGATTCAACAGTCCGACGCGATTCGAGGCGGACGTATTCGACTGCGAGGTCTGGGGCACGATCCCATCCGACATCGAGGGCAACTTCTATCGCATGCAGTGCGATTTCGAGTACCGCCCCCCGATGAACGAGTGGATGACCGGATTCAACGGGGACGGCCACCTGAGCCGCTTCCGCTTCAAGAACGGCCACGTCGACTACCGAGGGCGCTACGTCAAGACCGAGCGCATCATGGCCGAGCGCCACGCGCGGCGGCGCCTGTTCGGTGTGTACCGCAACCGCTTCACGGACGATCCGAGCGTCGCGCACATCAACCGCTCCGCCGCCAATACGCACATGTATTGGCACGGCGGCAAGCTCTACGCGCTCAAGGAGGACTCGCTTCCCTACATCGTGGACCCGCAGTCCCTGCAGACCCTCGGGGATTGGAATTTCGACGGGCAGTGGGGCTCGGACACGATGTCGGCCCATCCGAAGATCGATCCCGTGACGGGGGAGATGCTCGCGTACGGCTACATGGCGAAAGGCTACCTCTCGAAGGACGTCTCGGCCTGCGTCGTGAGCGCCGAGGGCAAGGTGACCCGGCAGTGGTGGTTCGAGGCGCCCTATCTCGGGATCATGCACGACCAGGCGATCACGCAGAAGCACATCCTCATTCCGCTCGTCGCCCGCACGACGAGCCTCGCCCGCCTGAAGAAGGGCCTGCCGATGTGGGAGTGGGATGGGAGCCTGCCCACGATGATCGCCGTGATCCCGCGCGACGGCGACTCGAAGGACATTCGCTGGTTCAGGGGACCGTCGCGCAATACGCTTCACTTCCTCAACGCGACGGACCGCGGCCACAAGATCACGATGGAGCTGCCCACCTCGAGCGGCGAGCGCGATCCCTCGCAGATCCGGCGCTGGACGTTCAATCTCAACTCGAAGAAGGACACCTTCGAGGAGGAGGTCGTCTCGAAGACTCCGGGGTTCCTGCCGCGTATGGACGACCGTTTCCTCTCGCTCGACTATCGGTACGCGTTCTTGAGCAGCCACGATCCGACCATCGCGCCCGACGTGCACCGCGCGCCGGTGCTCGCGCGGATGGGGCGCTTCATGTCGAACGTGCTGCAGCGTCTCGATGTGCGGACCGGCGAGATCAAGCAGTGCCCCGTCGACCCCGTGGTGAGCCTGCAGGAGGCCATGTTCGTCCCGCGCAAGAACTCGACGGCCGAGGGCGACGGTTACGTGGTCGCGATCGCGAGCAATTACGAGTCGACCTCCTCGGACTTGGTGATTGCCGACGCTCAGCGGATGGAGCAGGGCGTCATCGCGACGGTGAAGCTGCCCTTCAGGCTGCGAAGCGGCACGCACGGGAACTGGTACGCGCAATCCACGCTGCCTCCGGTGCGGGACGAGTTCGGAGCGTCGCTATGAGCGCGGAGCCGTTGAATCGCTCGGAGCCCTCGCCGAGCTTGGAGCCCGGCGCGGTGGGCCGCCCCGCGCTCGACCGCCGCGCGTTCCTCGGCGGCGTCGGAGTCGCCGCGGGCGCGGCGCTCGCCGCATCGATCCTGCCGATCGCGGCCGCGCATGCCGCCTCCCTGGAGGCGCCG
>JASHSR010000021.1 GCA_030038645.1 Gammaproteobacteria bacterium | reverse complement strand
AGGCCCGCTACGACGAGGCGGTGCAGTACGTGGACTACTACGCGGGCGAGTTCCTGAAGGGGGCGCTCGAGCGACTCGGTCCCAATACGGTCGTCGTGGTGACGGCCGACCACGGCGAGAGCTTCTCGCACGGCTATGGCGGTCACGCGGGCCCGGGTCTCTACGACTCGATCATCCACATCCCGCTCATCATCAAGCTGCCGCATCAGACCGAGGCCGAGCGCATCGACACGCTGGTGGAGCAGATCGATGTCGCCCCGACGCTCGCGGCGCTCGCGGGCCTCCCGGCTCCCGCGCTGTGGGAGGGCCGCTCGCTGCTTCCGCTCTGGCGGGGGCTGCCGGCGAGCTCCGCGCCTACTGCTCGAACGCCTGTAGATTCTTCCTCACCTTCGCGGTGAGACGCAGCTGCTCGACGTAATCGCCCGCCGCGTCGGTGCCGTACGCGACCGCCTGCTGCTGCAGCACGCTCGTCCGCTCGTCGGTGGGCGCCGCCCCGTTCCTCACATCCGTGACCGCGAGGAGCGCAGCGCCGCCCGAATCGAGCGCAACCGCCTGGAACACGGGCTTGCCCTTCGACGGCTTGGGGCTCACGAAGAGGACGGAGCGGATCTGCGCGGGGACGGACGGATCCGTCCGGCCGACGAAGTGCGGCGGCTCCGCGGTGACCCCCAAGTCGTGCGCGACGGCCTCGAAAGTCGCTCCCGACTCGAGCTTGTGGACCGCCGCTTGGGCGGCGGCCACGGCGGCGGCGTTCTCCCGCTCGCTGCGCAGGGCGGCGACGATCGTGTCCCGCACTTGAGCAAGCGGCTTCGGAGCCGGCATGTGGTGGTCGAGGGCGCGGACCAGCACGATTCGGTCGTCGCCGATCAACACGGGGCCGCCGATCCGATGCTCGGCGAGCACCGGGTCGCTGAATACGGCGTCCTGCAGGTCACGGGAGTTGCCGAGCGGTGCGCCGCCCGTTCCGCGGTCGAACTGCGCGATCTCGCCGAGCTTCATTCCGAACGACTTGGCGAGCCCCTCGAGCGTCGGGGTGCCGTCGTCGAGCTGCTGCTGGATCTGCTCCTGGATGTCGCCGAATCGGTCGGTCGCCTCGTTGTGACGGACCGTCGGCTCGATCTGCGCCCGCGCCTCCTCGAACGTCTTCACTTTGCCGGGCTCGATGCCCTCGAGCTGGATGATGTGGTAGCCGTACTGGGACTTCACCGGCCCGCGAATCTCATCGACCTTCATGGAGAACACGGCGTCCGCGAACGGACCGACGAAAGTGCTGCGGTCCGCCCAGCCGAGATCGCCGCCCTGGGAGGCCGATCCGGAGTCGTCCGAGTACTGCTTCGCGAGCGCCGCGAAGCTCACCCCGGCTTTGAGCTTCGCGAGCACCTCGTCGGCCCGCTTGAGTGCGGCGGCGTCATCCCGGCTCTTGTTGACCGCGATGAGAATGTGCCGGGCGCGGCGCCGCTCGGGCACCACGTACTGGCTCTTGTGCTTGTCGTAGAAGTCGTGCAGGTCCGAGTCGGCCACCTGGACCTGCGAGGCGACCTGGGAGAGATCGAGCTCCGCGTACTGCAGATGGACGAACTCCGGCGTCAGGAACTCCGCCTTGTGCTCGTCGTAGTACGCCTGGATGCTCTTCTCGTCGACCGTCGCGGAGCTCGCGAACCGGGCGGCCGGCAGCACTGCGTACTGGATCTCGCGCTCCTCGTTCTGCAGCGCCTCGATCCGCGCGGCCTCCCTCGCCGTGAGGAAGTCGGACTCGCGGATGCCGCCCTGCAGTTGCGAGGCGCGCAGCGCCTGGCGCAGATCATCCTCGTAGGCCTCCGGGGTGATGCCCGCCTGCTGCAGGCGCAGCTTCGCCACGTCCGCCGAGTATTTCCCCTCGATCTGGAAGGCCGGCTCCTCGCGGACCGCCTCCGCGAGCTCGGGATCGCTCACGCGGTAGCCGAGCTGGCGAGTGTGCTGCGCCATGAGCGTGTCGCGAATGAACTGCTCGAGCAGCTGATTCTCGAGCTGGGTTCTCACCGCGGCCGGCATGTCGCCGCCGAAGCGCTGCGCCCAGTCGGCCTGCTGCTGCAGCCAGGCTTGGCGGACCTGGGTGTATGGGATGGTCTCGCCGTTGACCTTCGCCGCATCCGTGCTGCTCGTGAATTGCAGGGTCGCGACTCCGTAAGCGCCCCAGGCGGCAAAAATGAACGCGAGGGCGCCGAACAGAATGTAGGTGAGCCACTTCCGGCTCGTGAATGCATCGCCAATTTTCTGCAGCATGTCGGGTAAGGTACTGGCGGAGCGGACGGGACTCGAACCCGCGACCCCCGGCGTGACAGGCCGGTATTCTAACCAGCTGAACTACCGCTCCGGCTGGGGGAGTGCAAATTGTACAGGGCCCGGCAGGGCGTTGCCACGAGCGCGCCTCGACGGCTACGGCCGGAGCGCGCTGCTACGGCCCTCGACACGCGCGCGCTGCCGCAGCCTCGGCCGAGAGGCCGCTACGGCCCGGCACGAGGCGCCGGTAGGGGCTGGCCGGCCCCCCGGCCGGTCGAGCGGGTTACATTGCGCAAACGTACGTGCGAACACGAGCGTTTCCTTTACGGTAAGCTTGCCCCAGGATCACGACCATCGAAGGACGACGCCGATGCTGCGCACACCGACCGCCCTCGCCGGCCTCGCCCTGCTGGGGTGCGCCGTCCCGTTCAGCCAGGCGCTCGCGGACGATACGTTCTCGAACACCGGCAACTCGGTCGGCTACTACATCGGCGCGAGCCTCGGCATATCGCACGTCGAGCAGTCGTTCCTGGACATCGGCTCCTCGACTTTCCGCTCCTTCGACGATGACCGCACGGGATGGAAAGTGCTGGTCGGCGTGCGGCCCATCGAGTGGCTTGGAGCCGAAGTCGAATACATCGATTTTGGGAACGCTCACCTCGGGCCGAGCCCCCTGGTCGCCGGAGTCCCGAGCGCGGGCGAGTTCTACGGCGCCCATGCGAGCGCGACCGCCGGCGCGGGATTCGCCGTCGGCTACCTGCCGCTGCCACCCTACGTGGACCTGTTCGGCAAGCTCGGCGTCGCGCGGCTCGAGACCCGCTACAGCTACTCGGGCAACTACCTCGAGACCT
>JASHSR010000208.1 GCA_030038645.1 Gammaproteobacteria bacterium | reverse complement strand
ATCGCCGAGGGGATCGAGGCGGCGCCGCCGCAGCGCTGGCACGAGCTCGCGACGATCCTCGACGCCTGCGACCGCGCCGTGAGGGCAGCGCAGGCCGAGGTCGCGATTCCACGGCGGTTCGCGCTCGGCGTGCGCGAGATGTTCGCCCTGCAACCTCGCCTGGAGCACCCGCGCGGGCGCCGCGCGCTGAGAGTGCTCGAGCATCCGCGCTTTCGCGCGGCATTCGACTTGCTGCTGCTCCGCTCGGAGCACGGGCTCGTGCCGCGCGCCACCGCGGACTGGTGGACTCGCATCCAGCAGGTCTCGCCGCCCGAGCGCGCGGAGATGGCGGACGCCCTCGCGGGCTCGGCCGAGCGCAAGGAAGGGGCACGGCGCGGTCCGCGCCGCCGCCGCCGCCGCGGCAAGTCCGCGAGCTCCACTTGAGCGGGTGCGAGCGGCGCGAGCGCGCGCTGCGGGCAGAAATAGCGTGACGGCGGTGTGGCACCCAGCCTAC
Organism: Gammaproteobacteria bacterium; assembly: GCA_030038645.1. Taxonomy (GTDB): domain Bacteria; phylum Pseudomonadota; class Gammaproteobacteria; order Steroidobacterales; family Steroidobacteraceae; genus JASHUC01. The sequence goes on along the minus strand of JASHSR010000208.1, from coordinate 2,899 downwards.
ATCGGCATCGGCGGCAATCTCGCCGATCCACGCGCGCAGGTCCTGCGCGCCGTGGAGCGCGTCGGCGCCATCCCCGGCGTGCGGCTCGTGCTGCGCTCGCGGCTCTACGGCTCGCGTCCGCTCGGTGACGCCGATCAGCCGGACTTCGTCAACGCCGTCGTCGGAGTGCTCGCGACGCTCGAGCCGCTCGCGCTGCTCGGCGAGCTGCAGGCCATCGAGCGGGCCTTCGGCCGGCCGGATGTCCGGCAAAGATGGGGCCCGCGCATCATCGATCTCGATCTGCTCGTCTACGGCCGCGAGCGCAGCAGCGGGCCGGAGCTGCTCCTGCCCCACCCCGGCATAGTGGAACGCAACTTCGTTCTGTATCCTCTCGCGGACATCGCTCCGGACCTGGACGTTCCCGGGCTCGGGCGCGTGGCCGACCTCGGGAGGCGGGTCTCATCCGAGGCCGTCTGGACCCTCGAGGACGGGATCGCTTCCACTATAGTCTCCGGCTTACAGAGGGCTCCGGCGCGCAGGCTCGATCTCGACCGACTTCCATGACGTCCTCCGCCCCAACGCTTCGCTTCATCGTCATCGAAGGCCCGATCGGCGTCGGCAAGACGAGCCTCGCGCGCAAGCTCTGCGAGAGCCTCTCGGGGGAGGCGGTCCTCGAGCAGGCCTCGCAGAATCCCTTCCTCGAGCGCTTCTACCGCAATCCGCGCGAGGGGGCCTTCCCGGCGCAGCTGTACTTCCTCTTCCAGCGCACGCAGCAGCTCGCGGCGCTCAATCAGCAGGACCTGTTCGCGCCGGTGCGGATCGCGGACTATCTCATCGAGAAGGACCGGCTGTTCGCGCGCATCACGCTCGATGAGGCCGAGTACGGCCTTTACGAGCAGGTGTACGCCAAGCTCGGCGTGACGGCGCCGAAGCCGGATCTGGTCGTCTACCTGCAAGCCCCGGTCGATGTGCTCCTCGAGCGCATCGCCAAGCGCGGGATCGACTACGAGCGGCACATCGAGCGGCACTACCTCGAGCGGCTGAACGAGGCGTACGCCCGGTTCTTCCACGACTACGAGGCCGCGCCCCTGCTGATCGTCAACGCAGCCGCGATCGATCCCATCAACAATCCGGCGGACTACGAGGAGCTGCTCGCCGCCGTCACGCGCATGAGGCGCGGGCGGCTCTACTACAACCCGCTGCGCAGTCGTACCATCTGAGGGCCATGTACACCCATCTACAGCTGCGCGACTCAGCGCGCCCGCCGGTGACTCTCGCGACGCTCCGGCACATGCGCTCGAGCGGCGAGAAGATCGCCGCGCTCACCTGCTACGACGCGAGTTTCGCCGTTCTCGTGGACGAGGCGGACGCGGACGTGGTCCTCGTCGGCGACTCCCTCGGCATGGTGATCCAGGGGCACGACACGACGGTTCCCGTCACCATGGACGATGTGGTCTACCACTGCCGCGCCGTCGCGCGCGGCCTGCACCGGCCCTTCCTCATGGCCGACCTGCCCTTCATGAGCTACCCCTCGAAGGAGCAGGCGCTCGCGAACGCCGTGCGCCTGATGCAGGAGGGGGGCGCGAAGATGGTGAAGCTCGAGAGCGGGGCGGGCCAGGTGGATATCGTCGAGTTCCTTGCGACCCACGACATCGCCGTCTGCGCGCACCTCGGGCTGAAGCCCCAGTCCGTGCACAAGACCGGCGGCTTCCGCGTGCAGGGCCGGGAGTCGAGCGCGGGCGAGCTGATGCGGCGCAACGCGAAGGATCTCGAGCAGGCCGGGGCGGACATCGTGCTGCTCGAGTGCATTCCGGCGGAGCTCGGCCGCGCGGTCACCGCGGAGCTCGACGTGCCGGTGATCGGCATCGGCGCGGGACCGGATACCAACGGGCAGATTCTGGTGCTGTACGACGTTCTCGACATCACGACCGGCCGCAAGCCCCGCTTCGTGCGCAACTTCATGGAGGGGGCGGGCACGAACCTCGAGGCGCTGCGGCGCTACGTGCAGGCCGTCAAGAAGGGCGAGTATCCGGCGCCGGAGCACTGCTTCTGATGGAGATCGCGACGACGGTCGCGGCGGTCCGCGAGCGCGTGCGGCAGTGGCACCACGAGCGCCTGCGCATCGCGTTCGTGCCGACGATGGGCAATCTCCACGCCGGCCACGTGAGCCTCATCGAGGCGGCGGCGCGCCACGGCGACCGCTTCGTCGCGAGCATCTTCGTGAACCCGATGCAGTTCGGCCCGAACGAGGACTTCGCGCACTACCCGCGGACGCCGCGCGAGGACGAGCGCATGCTCGCCGCCGCGGGATGCAGCCTCATGTTCCTGCCCGACGTGGCGGAGATCTATCCGCGAGGCCTCGAGGGCTCGGTCCGCATCGATGTGCCCGAGCTCTCGAGGATTCTCTGCGGCGAGTTCCGGCCGGGCCACTTCGAGGGCGTCGCAACGGTCGTCGCGAAGCTCTTCAACATCGTCGAGCCCGACATGGCCGTGTTCGGAGAGAAGGACTACCAGCAGCTCACGGTCATTCGCCGCGTGGTCGCGGATCTCTGCATGCCGGTCGAGATCATCGCCGCTCCCACGGTGCGCGAGAGCGACGGGCTCGCCATGAGCTCGCGCAACCAGTATTTGACGGCGGCGGAGCGGCGGATCGCGCCCCGGATCTTTCAGGAGCTCGGGCGCGCCGCGGCGCGGCTCGCCTCCGGCGACTCCGATTTCGCGGACATCGAAGACGCCGCGGCCCGAGCGCTCGAGGGCGCCGGGTTCCGGCCCGAGTATTTCTCCGTGCGGACGCGCGACCTGAGCCTGCCGCGCCCCGACACGCGCGAGCTCGTCGTGCTCGCGGCCGCGCGGCTCGGGCGCGCCCGGCTCATCGACAACGCGCAGGTCACACGCTAGCGGGCTCGCTTGCGGCGCCGCG
>JASHSR010000207.1 GCA_030038645.1 Gammaproteobacteria bacterium | reverse complement strand
AGCTGACTTTCCAGCGATGGCTCCGATGCGTGGTGGCTGGCTGCATCGCGCCCGCGCGTTGCCGTGATGAGGATTAGACCCTGGATATGGAGCACGGAAGAACTCGCAGGCGCATCGGAACACAGTGTTTGGGATGCTATCGAAGACTCCCGAGACGAGGCCGAAGCCATGAAGGCTCGTGCCGAAATCATGCGGGCCTTGCAAAAGTTGGTGCGCGGCTGGAACCTTTCCCAGAAAGCCGCTGCTGCCAAGCTCGGGGTCACACAACCGCGGCTCAACGATCTGCTGCGCGGGAAGATCGACAAGTTCAGCCTGGATGCGCTGTTCGACCTGACGGCACATGCGGGCTTGAAGATCTCCATCGCGCTGAAGCGAGCGGCCTGATTGTGGCCTTCATCATCGACAGATCCCTATGCCGCCAGTAGTTGCGGCGCAGGCACCGATGATGGCGCAAGCCGACCGCTCATGCGCCTTGTTCTCTGCGCCGATCTCTGCGAGATCTGAGATCGGAACCATGAACGGGGCCGGACGGCAAGTCGAGCGAGAGGGCGCGGGTGCTGGGCGGTGCGGGGCGGTGTCTCACCGAGCGCGCCGGCAGGCGAAGTTGCGCGCCTCGTTGGTGCTTCCCGCGCCTTTGTACACCGCTACCTGCGGGTAGGGGCACAGGGGCCGGGTCCGATCGACGCGGCCGTCACGCACGCGCGAGGCGATGATCCGGTCTGGCGCGCGGCCGTGCTGCACCCACTGCTCGAGCGCAGTGAGCATCGGGGCTTCGAATTGATCGGTGCCGTCACCCCCACGGCAATGACCCATCCCCGGGACCATGAAGAGCCGGTAGTCGGTCGCGATACGATTCACGCCACCCATCGCACGCGCGACGCTCCGGTAATAGTCGATGCTATTGAGAGGTGAGACCCCGGGATCGGCCCACCCATGGTATTGAATGAGCTTGCCCCCGCGCGCGAAGAAGGGACCGACGTTCGGATCGATGTCATTGGCGAGCGCCGCGTCGCTGTGATCGGCTCGCGCCACGATCTGATCGATGCTCAGCGTGCGATAGTCCCAGTGCGGGTCCTGGAATACCTCGTTGCCGAAAACCCCCGTGGCGAAAGCCCGCGCGGCCGGCCCCGGCCCCGCGCCCCAACCCAATTCCGATCCGGGCATCAGTCCCGGAAAGAGGATCGCGTGCGTTCGGGAATTCCTGAGCGGACCGTAGCGCTCGCGCGCCGTCTCGAGTTGCGCCGCGGTGAGACAGTCGGGGCGATCGCCACCTCGGCACTCGAGCGTTTGCAGATCGATGTGGCAGCGCTCGGGGTCCTCGATCACCCCGTCCGTCACGCCGTCGCGCGCATCGCAGGCCTTCAGCACCGCGGCGTGCAGCAACCGGAGCTTGAGGGGCGGCAGGAAGCTCTTGGCATCTCGAAGCGCCGCCTCGTAGTGCTCGAGAGCGACTGCATAGAGATGCGTGGCGTCGTTGGCCGGGTCCCCGGCAATGATGCCGTTGAAGTCGCGCGGAAACCGCTGCGCCTCCGCCAAGCCCTGCCGGCCGCCGGTGGAGCAGCCGCTCCAGTACGAGAATCTCGGCGCATTGCGATAGTAGGCCCGGATGATGGCCTTCGACCGCACCGTCATCTGGTGCACGGCCCGGTAGGTCCAGTCGATCCACTTCTCGGGATGCCCCAGGGCGAAGCTGGAATCGAACGCGCCGCCTTCGTGGCCGGTGTCGGTCGAGGCCGTGGCGTAGCCTCGCGTGAGCGGTGCAACCATCGCGGGATACGAAATCTCGCCCGCGAACCCACCATTGCCGACCGCCAGGAACTTGCCGTTCCAACCGCTCGCCGGCAGCCAGAGCTCGAACTCGATGTGCGAATCGCTCGAGGGCGCGATGACCCCCTGCACACGGCAGAACGCGGGCAGGCGCTCGAAAGCACTGAGTTCACCGGCAGGCAGCGCTGCGGATTGTGATGCGGGCGGCCGGAAGGCGCCTGCCGCGACGATTCCGGCGGCCGCGATCGTAGTGGCCGGCAGTTTCAGGGCAGTCAGGCTGCCGCAGGGTGCAGCGAATGCCGGTGCGGTAATGAGGAAGGCGCTGATGGCTATGGCAGGCAGTACGATTCTCATCTTTTGCTCCACCTCAATGCTGCGTTTGGGTTGGCGAGCGCTCCTGCTGCCGCGCCCATGTGAAATAGGCATCGAGCACCCTGAGCTTCTTGAGGTTCGGCACCGGGCCGGCGTGGGGACGCGCGTCGAGATACATGACCCGCTGCGACGAGACGGAGAACGCTGGCCAGTGCGGGAGTCCGGGACCGTTCGGGTCGCCGGTCTTCACGAAGTTCACCCAGTAGCTCTGGATCAGATTCGACAGTGCAACGTCAGCAGGCCCCGGCGGACCGCTCAGTGCAAAGGGCGCCCCCTTCACGATGCTCACGAGATTGCCGAAGACGTAGCCGATCTCGGCCGTGTGAGTCGGTCCGAGCGGCGCCTGCGGCGAGTGGCGGTCGAAGTAGTAGAGATACGTCTTGTCCGTACCCTTCTGCGAGTGCAGAAGCGCCCAGACCCACGTGCTCCACGCCAGGTCAGAGTCCCGGACCACGTCTCTCGCAGCCTGCTCGGCTTCGGCATCCGTCGCATGGGGATAGAGCGCGAGAATCGCGTGGGCATATGAGCCGTACTGCGCACGAATCTGCGCCTCGAACCGCGCCTGCGTAGCGCCCAGCGGCACCAGCACTTCGCCCTCGTCAGAATTGGTGCCGAGCAGGAGCGGGGTGTCGGTGAACCGGCCTGCCGCGTAGCGCTCGTATTCCTCATCCGGCCGCACATAGCCGTCACGCACCGCCAGGAAGCGGCCGACACGGCTCTGGGCCTGCACGAGTACCCGCGCCGCAAGCGTGCGAGCCGCCACGATGCTACGCGCGCCGAGCTGCGCCAGAAAGCGCTTCCCGACGGCCTCAGCCGCCGGCAGATCCAAGGAATCGCCTTGCCCGCCGCCGCTGAGGTCGCCGCTTTCCGAGATCGCGCGCTGGAACAGGCCCTTGCCCAGGAGCGAGGCGGCGAGAATGCCGGCGATGCCGCCGCCGGCGGATTGGCCGAAGATCGTCACGCGCGACGGGTCGCCCCCGAACTTGCCGATGTTCGCCCGTACCCATTGGAGGGCGGCGATCACGTCGAGCAGGCCGTAGTTCCCGGAGACGTGATGGGGCGACTCGGCGCTGAGCTCGGGATCGGCCAGGAAGCCGAGCGCACCGAGCCGGTAGGCGACACTGACCACAACGACGCCCTTCCGGGCGAGGTGCGTACCGTCGTACACCGGAGCGCTCGTCATTCCTCGGACGAGGCCGCCGCCATAGACCCACACCATCACCGGCAGCTTTGCGCGCGCCGACCGCGCGGCTGTCCAGACGTTCAGATACAGGCAATCCTCGCTGAGGGCGGGGGGTGTCCCCCAGCGCTTCACGTCGGTTGCGTCCTGCATGCAGCTCGGACCGAAGTGGTCCGCTTTCTTGAGGCCGCTCCACGGCCTCACCGGCTGCGGCGCCCGCCAGCGCAGGTTCCCCACCGGCGGCGCCGCGAACGGGATGCCCTTGAACGAGGCGATGCCATCGGCCGTGACGCCTTCAACGCGGCCGCCGGTCACCGAGACGATTCCGATTTGTGCGGCCGCCGCTGTGCCGCACAGCAGACCTACTGCGGCAAGCACCATGCCGAGCCACAACCTTTTCATGCAATCGCCTTTCTCTGGCGCGGACGGTCCAATCATCAGGGTGGCGTGCGGCAGGCAAAGTTCGC
>JASHSR010000206.1 GCA_030038645.1 Gammaproteobacteria bacterium | reverse complement strand
GCGGTCAACACGCTGAAGGTCGTCGCTGCCAGCGGGTTGTCGCGGCCGATGGTTTCGAAGGTAATGGCGATGGCACAGGTGACGGCCAGCGCCTGGAACAGCCCTTCGCCGAGAAATGCCAGTGCGAATACCCCCTGCGTGCGTGGCAGCGGCAACAGGCTCAAGGTGAACAGGCCACCCACGATGCCGATGGCGAGGTACAGCGGTCGCAGCGGCATGCGTTTCGCCAGGAGTGGTAGGACGAGGCTGCCCACGATGCCCGACACGCTCAATCCCGCGCCGCCCGCGAGACCGACCATCCGCGCGGAGGCGTGGAAGTCGCTCCCAAGCCCACCGAGTACATTGGTGAGCGTAAACGATGCCGACGGCAGCAGTAACATCGCCAGCGCGATCAGCACTTCGCGGCGCCTGAACAACAGTGCGACTTCCCGGAAGAACTGCGCGAAGCTGTCGCGCGCCAGCTTCGCATCGGGCGGCTTGACGGGGATGAACGGGTAGATTGCCAATGGCACCAGTTGCGCCGCGCCGAGCAGCATTGCAGCCGCGGGCAGCGGTAACTCATGGATCACTTGGATCGCCATCACGGCGAACAGGCCACCGCCACCGAAATTGGAGACTATCATCCAGGCGCTCAGGCGGCCCTCGTCCTCGCGCGGAATCACCGTCGAGAACCATCCGCCCAGCGCGTTCTGCATGAAGGTGCTTGCCAAATTCGCCGCGACCCACAGGCTGACCAGCAACGCCGCATGATCGAGATTCAGCAACGCGAGAGGCGTCAGCACGGCCGCGATCAGCGTGCCCGCCACGGCATAGGCCCGGCGGGTGAAGCGCACATCGAGGATCGGGCAGATCACGAATGTCCAGACGGTCGGCGACATCGCGAGTGCTGTGATCGTTGCAATCTCGCCTTCCGGGACATGCCGTTTGGCCAGCAATGACGGCACGACGACGACGACGAGGAAGCCAACCATGCCGAATGGCAGCATCGTCATGCCCATCAGCCAGATCGGTGCACGTCCACTGAGTTTCATCGTGTTCAACTCCAGTGCTTCGGCAGCTCTCCCGAAATCGCGTCACTCACGTCCTGCCGCCGGTCGTGCTGGAATGGCTCGCTACCTGTTTTCCTTTTCCCGCAGCCACGCGAAGTAGGCATCGAGAACCTTGAGCTGCCGCAGGTTTGGCACCGGGCCGGCGTGGGGATGGGTGTCGAGATACATCACTCGCTGCGACGAGGCACTGAACGCTGGCCAGTGCGGTAGTCCACGGCCGTTCGGGTTGCCGGTCTTCGCGAAGCTCACCCAATAGCTTTGCATCAAGTTCGAGAGCGCTTGACCCTGGGGCGTCGGAACATACAGTCCGAATGGGCTCGGATTGCCGAAGACGTAGCCGCCGTCGGCAGCATGAATGGGTCCGAGTGGCAAGTCCGCGGAGCGGGCGGGGTCGAAGTAGTACAGGTACGCCTTGCCGTGACCTTTCTCCGATTGCAGGCGCGCCCAGGCCCAGGTCCCCCACGCCGTGATGCCGGCGTCACGAAAGAAGAGGTCCTCGCTGGCCTGTTGCGCCTGGGCATCGGTCGCATGAGGGTAGACCGCGAGAATCTGATCCGCATACGGGCCGAAGGCTGCGCGGACATGGGCCTCGAACTGCTCTGACGTCGTTCCCACGAACTCCGCCCGAACCTCGGGGAGACCGCCCTCGTTGGCGTTCGTGCCGACGAGAATCGGCGTATCGTTGAATCGACCTGCCTGAAAGAGGCCGTACCCGTCCTCCGGGAGAATGTCGCCGTCGAATATCGGCCAGATGTAGGCCGCGTCGGCGCCAAAGTCCGACGCCGAATCAAACGCCTTTTCGATCACATCGGGAGGCAACGCGCGGGCGGTCGCGGTGTCTCGGGCTCCGAGCTTGGCGAGAAAGCGCTCGCCGATATCTTCGGCCGATGCCAGCGATCGGAAGGGCAAGCCCGAGTCGGTATAGCTCGTGCCTCCAAGTTTCGCCGGGTTGAAAGCTTGGCCTCCGCTCTCGGAGATGGCGCGCTGGAAGAGCGCTTTGGCCGCGGGCGATACCGCGAGGATGCTGACGGCGGCGCCGCCAGCGGACTCACCAAAGATCGTGACGTGCGAAGGATCACCGCCGAAGCGGGTGATATTCGCCCGCACCCACTTGAGGGCCGCGATCATATCGCGCAGTCCGTAGTTGCCGGACACATGTTGGGGAGATTCGGCACTGAGCTCGCGATCCGCGAGAAAGCCGAACACGCCCGTTCGGTATGCGATGCTCACGAGCACGACGCCCTTCTTCGCGAGTCGTGTGCCGTCGAAGAGCGGCCAGCTCGCCGACCCTTCGGTGAAGCCGCCACCGTAGATCCAGACCATCACCGGCAGCCGCTCGTGTGCGGACTTTGCGGGTGTCCACACGTTGAGGTAGAGACAATCCTCGCTGACGGTGAGCGGCGCCCCGAGCAGCTTCAGAGTGCTTGGATCCTGCATGCAGCTCGGGCCGAAGTGGTCCGCTCGCTTGATGCCGCTCCACGGTCTGACCGGCTGCGGCGCCCTCCAGCGCAGATTGCCGACGGGCGGCGCCGCGAACGGGATGCCCTTGAACGAGGTGACGCCGTCGGCCGTCACGCCTTCCACGCGCCCGCCGGTCACCGAGACGATTCCGATCTGTGCGGCCGCGGGCCGTGCACACACCAACGCGATCGCAGCAAGCGCTGCACCGAGCCACGCTTGTCCGAATTTCATCGATATCCCCTCGTTACGTCTTCGCGCGGATCGCAGAGCCGCCCGCGCGCCGTGGGTTTTACCTCGACGTTCTCGAGCGAGCGGCGCGGCGAAACGGCAAGCCTACTCACCGAGCGGCGCCAGCACTTTGCCTGGCGTCTCACGAAAGGTGGGGAAGCAGGGCGCGCTCATCCGGTGCTCTCGAGGTCGTCATCGCCCAGAGGCCGTGCGAAGTCGCCCCACTTGCCGCTCCGGCACCAGGAGTCGACGAGCCTCAAGCGGTGTGCTGCGGGTGTACGCCGGGCCTACGGCTCCTGGATGATCGGCTACGTCGCCCCCAGGATCTTGCCGGCGTGCAGGTGCTCAAGAAAGGCTTCGACTGGCAGCACGCGTGTCCCGTCGACTTCGAGCGCCTCATCGCCTCGATAGACGATCCAGCTGCGCAGCTTTCCCTTGAAACCGTCCGCGAGCGAGCGGATGCCCGCCCGATACTCGCGCCGGAAGCGGCGGCTCGATTTGACCTCGATCGCGGTCATCACGGAGCCCTGCCACCAGAGGAAATCCACCTCGCCGCCGCTCGGTGTCGCCCA
>JASHSR010000205.1 GCA_030038645.1 Gammaproteobacteria bacterium | reverse complement strand
CATCTCGATGAGGTAGCGCCCGGCGGATTCCTTGACCGTCAAAGCGGCGATCGACGCGGCGCCCGCGGTGGTGGCGACACCCCAGAGCGCCGAAGCGAGCAAGACACGGATCGGAAGATATCTCGGCACGCCCTGGTTTCGGTCCCGCAGTCCAGCCCGCGGCTGATGTTAAGAAGGGCGTCTCGCGCCTGTCCAGCGGAGTCCGGGAGCCGCATCGAGCGCCCGGCTCCGAGCCCGATACTCGCAGCTGCCGAGCGGCGCCCCTCAGCGGAGGAGCGATTTAGGCTATATTCGGCGCTGGGCGATAAGGGGGAGCGCACGTGAAAAGAGGCAAATTACTGCCCGGACCGGGCATCGCTGGGCGGATCGGGGCATCGTGGCTCGGCGCGTGGCTGTGCGTGTCGTTGCTCGGCCTCTCGACCTTCGGCACGCCGGCCGGCGCCGCGGAATCGGCTTCCTGCGATGGGGCGTGCTTGCAGCAGCTCGCCGAGCAATACCTCGCGGCGATGGTGTCCCACGACCCTTCCCGGGCGCCATTCGCTCGCGGCGCGCGTTACACGGAGAACGGCGTCGAGCTCACTCTTCCCGATGGGCTCTGGCGAACGGTGGGGAGCATCGGTGCCTATCGCCTGTTCGTCACGGACCCGAGGGAAGGGTCCGTCGGGTTCTTCGCGAAGGCCCGGGAAAACGGGGCGCCCGTGCTCCTCGCGACCCGCCTCAAGGTGGTCGATCGCCGGATCACCGAGATCGAGAGCATTGCCTCCCGGCTGGGTGCCACGATTGGCGGGGGTCCGAGCGCGCAGCCGCGGGTCGATCAGCTGGGCGACCGCCCGAGGCCGCAGTTCCTCGCCACGCTGCCGCCGCGCGAGCGACGCACGCGCAAGCAGCTGATCGCCATCGTCAACAGCTACTACACCGGTATCGAGAGCAATCGCGGCGACAAGCCACCCCCGTTCGCGGACGACTGCTTGAGGCTCGAGAACGGTACGCAGACCACCAGCCGGCCGGTGCGGCCTGGCGCCGAGCCGGGTCCGCTCAACTACAGCTGTAAGGAGGCCTTCGGCCTCGGGTACTACCGGGAGGACACGCGGATTCGCAATCGCCGCGTGCTCGCGGTGGATGTCGAGCACGGCCTGGTCTACGCGGCGGTCGGCATGGACCACGATGCGACCGTTCGATCGTACCAGCTCAAGGATGGCCGCACGGTGACGGTACGGAACACGGGGCCGTGGACGTGGGCGGCGCACGAGATCTTTCAGATCAACGGGGACGGCAAGCTCAGCCAGATCGAGGCCGTGCTGCTCAGCGTTCCCTACGGCATGCGCCCCGGCTGGAGCACGGGCGTGCACCTGCCGAGTCCGCAAGCGATCCGAGATGGGTTCAAGGAGTACTGAAGCCGGTCGGCTCCGATGAGAAGATGAGAAGCTCCGCGCACGCTGCTCTTCGTCTTGCCACCCTCTGCGCTCTGCTCGGCGCAGGCTCCGCCGCCGCGCAGGGCTCGATCCCCGGCTCGCAGTGGCTCTCCATCAACAACCGCCTGGACGGCCAGCGGTTCTCGCCGCTCAAGCAAATCACGCCGGCCAACGTCTCGAGGCTCGGGGAGATCTGCCGGGTCCAGATCGACGGCCCGACGACGTTCGAGGCGGGACTCATCGTCGTGAACGGCGTGATCTACACCGATACCGGCCGCGAGACGCTCGCCATCAATGCGAAAACCTGCGCCGTGCGCTGGAAGCACGCTTACGTGCCCGACGAGGCGCGCTCCTCGCCCTCGAACCGCGGCGTCGCGGTGATGGATGGGCGCGTATTCCGCGGAACCGGGGATGCCCGACTCCTCGCGCTCGATGCGGCGACGGGCAAGCTGCTGTGGAAGGACGTGATCGGATCGCCCGAGCTCGGCGAGTCCGCGGCCGCCGCGCCGCTCGCCTGGAACGGCGTGGTGTACATCGGGATCGCGGGGAGCGAGCTCGGCGTGCGCGGCCGGGTCATGGCCTACGACGCCCAGACCGGCCGGGAGCTGTGGCGCTTCTACACTATTCCGATCGGAAACGAGATCGGCGCAGACACCTGGAAGCGGGCGCAGACGGCCAAGACCGGCGGCGGCGGGGTCTGGGGGGCCCTGTCGGTCGACGTCACGACCGGGGAGCTCTTCGTACCGGTCGGCAACCCATGGCCGGACATCGACAAGGGCTATCGCCCCGGAACCAACTTGTTCACCGACTCGATGGTGGTGCTGGATGCGCGCACCGGGGCGTTGAAATGGTGGTATCAGGTCACCGCTCACGACTGGGACGACCTCGATCTCGTCGCCGCGCCGGTCCTTTATAGAGATCAGATCCGCGACGTGCTCGCCTTCGCCGGCAAGGACGGCTACATCACCGCGGTCGACCGGGACACGCACCGGCTGATTTTTCACACGCCGGTGACCACCATCGGAGAGCAGTACGAGGCTGCGACGCCACAAGGCGTGCTCGCCTGTCCGGGCTACGCCGGGGGCGTCGAATGGAACGGCCCGACCCTCGACCGGCTCAACGACACGCTCATCACCGGCTCGGTCGACGCATGCTTCGATGTGAAGCTCGGTACGACGAAGTACTCGCCCGGCTCGCTGAATTTCGGCGGCTCGGTCAAGCCGGACGGGCCCATCACCGGCTGGGTAACCGCCGTCGATGCCGACACAGGCAAGGTCCGGTGGCGGTACCACGCAGAGAAGCCCGTGATCGCGGGGGTGACGCCGACCGCCGGTGGCGTGACGCTCACCGGCGATTTGGCGGGCAATTTGCTGGTGTTCGACAGCAAGACGGGCGCGCTGCTTCGCAAAGTGCAGACCGGCGGCGCTCTCGCGGGCGGCGTCGTTACGTACGCGGTGGACGGCGAGCAGTACGTCGCCTTCGCGTCGGGCAATATCTCCCGCAGCGCGTTCGGTTCGCTGGGCGTGCCGAGCGTCGTGATCATGGCTTTGAACGGCAGGCGGTCCGCCATCGCCCCTGCTCGAAGAGCATCCCTCGAGGAGCGTGCGGGCGCCCCCAATCTCGCGAGGGGCCGGACGCTCTACTAGCAGACCTGCGTGACCTGTCACGGCTCCGGCGGAAATCAGATCGCCGGTCACGAGTCGAGCGACCTCGACGCGCGTGCGGGCGCTCCCCGGCTCACCGGGAAGCCGCGATCAGATCCCGATACTCGGCGTGCCTGCGAATGTAGGCGGCGACGAAGGGGCACGCCGGAATGACCCGCTCGCCCTGCTCTCGCGCGAGATCCAGCGCTCCCTTCACGAGCGCGGAGCCGACGCCGCGCCCTTGCAGCGCCTCCGGCACTTCGGCGTGCAGCATCGTCACGACACCGCCATCGCGCCGGTAATCGATAAAGGCCTGGCCGCCCGGCACGTCGAGCTCGTAGCGCCGGCGCGCGTGATTGTCCCTGACGAAGTTGGACATCGTTTACTCCCGCCTCTTGAGGACGGACGCCAGAGCGGTGCGCCGCAACTCACGCACGAGGCACCGGAATCAGGGGCGGCGCATGATGATCACGTCCTGCCCGCTCGCGACGTACTTGGCGTGTCGCGTGGCGAGAAATGACGGAGCCTCCGCCGCGGCGATCTGGCGAAAGCCGGCCTCGCCGTAGAACGAGACGAGCCAGCTGTAGGGCAAGCAATAGCAGCGCTCGCTTCCGATCTCCCGCGCGACGAGCGCGAGGAGCCGCCGGCCGATGCCCCGCCGCTGGCAATCCTTGCGGACGCGCATTCCGCGAAGGACGAGCGCCGGCTCCGCGCGGGAGAGCCGCACCGCGGCGATGACCTGCCGCTCGCGCTCGGCCATGAAATGCCGGTCCTCCTCGTCGATCGTGTGCGGATAGCCCTGCTCGCGCAGGAAAGAGACGACCCGCTCGCGATCCGACGTCGAGGCCGCTCTGATCTCGATTTCCATCGTGAGCCCGCTGCGCGTCATGTCCGCCTCGCGGGGCCGCTACGCTTGCAGCCCGAGCTGCTCGGCGAGGCGAGCGAGCTGCAGGCTGTTGCGCACCCTCAACTTCTCGCGAATGGCCGATTGGTGATTGGCGACCGTCTTCTCCGAGAGTCCGAGCTTCTCGGCGATGTGACCCAGGGTCTCTCCCCGCACGAGCAGCCGCAGCACCTCGAACTCGCGCGCGGTGAGCGCCTCCAGGCCGGCTGCAGCGTGGGACGACGACCGGAGCGCCATGTTGGCCGCCACATCGGGGCTCAAGTACCGGTCGCCCCGCGAGACGGCGTGGACGGCCTGCACCAGCGCCTCCGGCGCGCTCGACTTGCTGAGATAGCCGAGCGCTCCGGCCTCGAATGCGCGGGAGCAGAAAATGGCGTCCTCGTGCATGCTGAACATCAACACGCGCAGCTCCGGCCGATGCGCGAGCATCCGACGCATGGCCTCGATGCCGCTCACACCTGGCAGGCCGATGTCCATGACGACGACATCGGGCGCGAGCGCGGCAGCGCCCGCGCAGGCCTCCGCCGCATCGGCGGCCTCGCCGACGACGTCGATCCCGGGCTCCCTCTCGAGCAGCCGTCGATAGCCCTCGCGCACCACGGCATGGTCGTCGACCAGCAAGACCCTGATCGGCATGGAGCCCCGCGATGCGGTCACGGAGCGCGCACCGGGATGCGCGCCGCGAGCCGAAAGCCTCGGCCCGGCGAGGTCGCGACCTGCAGATCCCCGTCGAGCGCCCCAACGCGCTCGCGCATGCCGATCAGTCCGAGTCCGAGCGTCGGCGCGTCGGGCTCGGCGCCGACGCCATCGTCGGCGACCGTGACCCGGATGCAGTCATCGGCCGACTCCTCCATCCATCGCCGGTCACGCCGCCGGCGATTGGGCTCGCCGCGCCCGCGCGTCTCGCGATCGAGCCGTACGCTCACGTGCTCTGCCGAAGCGTGCTTTGCCACGTTCGTCAGCGCTTCCTGAACGAGCCGAAACACCGTGAGGGCGACGATCTCCGGAAGATCGGCGAGCTCCCCGCTCGCGGACAAGCGCAGCTCCGCCCCGGGAAGGCGGGGACGCCACGCATCGATGCAGTGCTCCACGGCGGCGGCCAGACCCAGCTCATCGAGTCCCACGGGCCGCAGCTGGCGGATGAGGCCCGCCAGCGCGCCGTGGATGTGATTGCAGTTCTCGACGATGGCGCCCGAGCGCTCGCGAACCGCCGTATCGTCCGCGAGCCGCGCATCTCGAATGCCGACGGCATCGAGCTTGATCGCGTTGAGATACTGTCCGAGCTCATCGTGCAACTCCTGGGCGAGCTGCTTTCGCTCGGCTTCCTGCAGCTGCACGTACTGCTGCGAGAGTCGCCGGTTGTCGGCGAGAGCGGCCGCGAGCCGCTCCTCCGCGGCCTGCCTGCGCAACAGGTCCCGGCGTGCTTCCCGATAGCGGCGCACCGCATACCAGGCGAGGCCGAGCGAAAGAACCCACAGCACGCCCGGAAGCTCATCGAGCTGAATGCGCTCCCAGGGCGCGGTCCAACGCTGCAGCCTCTCGCTCAGATTGAAATGAACGGACAGCACCGCCGCGCCGACGGTGAACGCCAAAACGACGAGCGCGTCGCGCCACGGAGCCGGCATCTCCCAGCGTCGCGGAAGCCGCTCGGGCGGGGAAATCTCGGTTGCGGCGGACAGCGCCTGCGGCAGCTCAGTCGCATGAACCGAATCGGTCGTGGATGCCGGGGTCATAGGCGACGTTCAGCCTAATCCCTTCCCGCCGATCCGGCTATGCTTCGCGGGCACGGTACTTGCTACCTCCCGTCGAACAACACCCGCGGAGCCCCAGGAGGCACACCGTGGATCAGACCGCGCCCCCGTCCCCGCAGCCGCTCGCGGCAATCCCGAATACCGGCGCACCCGCGCCGCACTTGGCCGATCCGGACGAGCGCCTCCTGCGCTGGCCCGCCGACGAATGGCCGCGCCGCAAACGCGAGCTCGATACGCTCCTCGCCTCGCTCGACGAGCGTTGAGGGGACCCGCCGCTGCGCTCGGGCCGGTGTACTCGGGCGGATGCGCTCGAGCGATCGGGCGAACCTGATCGGGCGGGCGCGATGGGTCAGACGCGATTGGGCGGGCGCGACCGCGCTATGCGACGATCCGCAGGCGATCCTCCACGGCCGTCACGCCCGGCACTTTCCGTGCATCCTGCAGCGCCCTCGCCTCGGAGAATCCTGTCTCCGCGCGGCCGCTGAGCACGACGACACCGTCCCCAATCGTCGAGACGCTCATCTGGTACTGGGAGTCCGGAACGTCCTGTGCGAGCTTCTGTCTCACCTCTCTCGTGATCCTCGCGTCCTTTGCGGCGAGGCCGTCAGAGCTGGCCGACGCCTCGGCAAACGCGGTGCCGATCGCAAGCGTCGAGCACCCCACGACGACTGCGGCAATCAATCCCATCCTGGTCCTCATCTTCGCCTCCGTCTTTCAGAGCCCTTGCTCTGAGTGACCGCGCTGCCGGGGGTGAGGTTCCTCGAGCCGACGTCACTCCGCATCCTATTTAATAGATTAAGAATATATTGTATCGTTATGAATCCACGGAGCCACGGAGCGAATGATTCGCTCCGCCCACAATCGTTTTTCCGAACCCGCCCACGACTGTCGAGCCCAGAGCGGCGGGCTCGCGTTATGCTGCGCCCGAGCGTTTATCCTTGGCCTTGCCGTATCTCCTCAGGATCTCTCATGACTCGACTCCTCAGGCTCCACGCCGCGCATTGGGCCGCCGTGCTCAGCGCGAGCTTCATCCTGCTCGCGCTGCCACCTGCGGATGCGACAAGCCCCGACGCCGGCGCGCAAGCGACGCCCGGCGTTCTGCGGGCGACACTCTCGAACGGACTGCGCGTCATCATCGTCCACAATGCGCTCGCGCCGGTCGCCGCGACCGCGGTGAACTATCTCGCGGGCTCGGATGAGGCGCCGGACGGCTTTCCCGGTACGGCTCACGCCCAGGAGCACATGATGTTCCGCGGCAGTCCGGGCCTGACCGCCGACCAGCTCGCCGACATCGGCGGCTTGATGGGCGGCAACTTCAACGCGGATACGCGCGAGAGCCTCACGCAGTATCTCTACACGGTACCCGCCGAGGACCTCGATGTGGCCCTGCACATCGAGGCCATTCGCATGAGAGGCGTCGACGACTCCGCTAAGGAGTGGGCGCAGGAGCGTGGCGCGATCGAGCAGGAAGTCGCGCAGGACCTGTCCGACCCGGGGTATGTGCTCTACAAGAAGCTGCGCGCGATCGCCTTCGCCGGGACCCCGTACGCGCACGATGCGCTCGGGACGCGGCCGTCGTTCGACAAGACCACGGCGCAGATGCTGAAGCGCTTTCACGACACCTGGTACGCGCCGAACAACGCGATCCTCATCATCGTGGGGGACGTGGACCCGCGCGCAACGCTGCGCAAGGTGAGGGAGCTCTTCGGCGGCATTCCCCGCAAACGCCTGCCGGCGCGGCCGAACGTCGCGCTGCAGCCGCTCCGCTCGGCCTCGTTCAGCGTCACGACGGACCAGCCCACAGGCACGCAGATGATCGCCATGCGGGTGCCCGGGCTCGACAGCGCGGACTACCCGGCGCTCGAAGTGCTGGCCGACGTGCTGAGCAGCCGCCGCTTCGCACTCTACGGGCTCGTCCCGCAGGGCAAGGCGCTCGACGCCGACTTCGAGCTCGATCCGCTCCCCAAGGCGGGGCTCGCGTACGCCACGGTCGCCTTTCCCGCCGGCGCGGATCCGAAGTCCATCGAGAGCGACATGAGGGCCATTCTCTCGAAGGTCGCGCGGGACGGCGTGCCGCCCGACCTCGTCGCCGCCGCGAAGCTGCAGGAACGCCGCGAGACCGAGTTCCTGAAGAACTCCATCGCCGGCCTCGCCTCGGTCTGGTCGGACGCCGTCGCGCTCTACGGGTTGCAATCCCCCGAGGAGGATCTCGCGAGAATCGACAAGGTGACCGTCGCCGACGTGGACCGTGTGGCGCGCCGGTATCTCGATCTGAGCGATGCGGTCTCGGCCGTGATGCTCCCGCAGGGGTCGGGGCCGCCGATTCGCTCGAGCGGCGGCTTCGGCGGCCAGGAGAACATCGCCCTCGGGGAGGCGAAGCCGACGAGTCTGCCCGCCTGGGCTCAGGCGGCGGTGAGTCGGCTCACGGTGCCCGCGGCGACCACGCACCCCATCGTCACGCGGCTCGCGAACGGCATCACGCTCATCGTGCAGCCCGAGGACGTGAGCGACACGGTCAGCGTCTTCGGTCACATCCGAAACCGCTCGCAGACCGAGACGCCGCAGGGACAGGAAGGGGTCGCCTCGCTCCTCGACCAGCTGTTCTCCTACGGCAGCGAGCGGCTCGGGCGGCTCGCGTATCAGCGCGCGCTCGACGACATCGGCGCGCGCGCGCGCGGCGGAACGGACTTCGCGGTGGAGGCCCTCACCGAGCACTTCGATCGGGCGGTCGAGCTGCTGGCCGACAACGAGCTGCACCCCGCCCTGCCGCCCTCCGCGATGAAGATCGTGCAGAGCCAGCTCGCGGAGGTCGTCGCCGCCCGTGACAGGAGCCCGGGCTTTCTCACGCGGCGCTCGCTGAGCCGCGCGCTCTTTCCCGCGACCGATCCGAGCTTGCGCGAGGCGACGCCGCAGAGCGTGCGCTCCCTCACGCTCGAGGACGTGCGCGCCTACTACCGCACCGTGTTCCGCCCGGACCTCGCGACGATCGTCGTGATCGGCAACGTGCCGGTCGAGCAGGCGCAGGCGACCATCGCGAGATACTTCGGCGGCTGGACGGCGACGGGGCCGAAGCCTCAAACGGACCTGCCGCCCGTGCCTCCCAACCGGCCGACCGTCATCAACGTGCCCGACGCGAGCCGGGTGCAGGACATCGTCGTGCTCGCGCAGACGCTCGCCGTCACGCGCTCCGATCCGGCGTACTACGCGCTGAATCTCGGCAGCGCCGTGCTCGGCGGGGGCTTCTACTCGACTCGCCTCAGCATCCAGCTGCGCAAGAACACGGGGCTCGTCTACGGCGTCGGCTCCGACCTGCAGGGGGGGCGCACGCGCTCCGTCTACTTCATTCAATTCGCGAGCGATCCGCAGAACGTAACCAAGGCCGCGGCGATCGCGCTGCGGGAGGTGAGATCGATGCAGACCGCGCCGGCCGGCCGGGACGAGCTGGCGCGCGTGAAATCGCTGCTGCTGCACGAGATCCCGCTGCAGGAGGCGAGCGTCGATGCGATTGCCGGCGGGCTCATCGCGCGCCGCGAGCTCGATCTGCCTCTCGATGAGCCCACCCGCGCGGCGCGCCGTTACATCGCGCTCACCGCGGGCGACGTGGAGGCCGCCTTCCGCAAATGGATGCGCCCAGCCGACATGGTGCGCGTCAGCGAGGGACCGCCGCCGCGGTAGCCGCCGCGTGGCAGCGGG
>JASHSR010000204.1 GCA_030038645.1 Gammaproteobacteria bacterium | reverse complement strand
GTGAACAGCACATCGAGGGCGAGCGGCGGGAGCGGCAGCATCACCATCGCGAGGACCGCGAGGACTCCGGCGGGCACGCCGATGCCCGCGCGCACCAGATCGCGTATCGGAGGCAGGGCGGACTTTGCGGCGGCTTCGGCCATGGCTCAGTGCCTCGTCTCGAAGGCCGTGGGATCGATTCGTGGCGGCGCGGGCGGTGCCGCCCCCGTGCGGCGAGCCGTGCGCAGCTGGTAGACGTACGTGAGCACCTGGGCGACGGCGACGTAGAGCGAGGTGGGGATCTCGCCTCCGATCGGCACCGCGCGGTGCAAGGCGCGCGCGAGCGGCGGCGCCTCGAAGATGGGCACCCGGCTCTCCACCGCCACCTCGCGGATCCGGGCGGCGACCTCGTCGGCGCCTTTCGCGACGACGATCGGCGCCCGCATGCGCTGCTCGTCGTAGCGCAGCGCGACGGCGATGTGCGTCGGGTTCGTGACGACGACATCCGCCTTCGGCACCTCCTGCATCATGCGTCGCTTCGCGACCTCCTGCTGGGCCCTGCGGACGCGCCCCTTCATCTCGGGCGAGCCCTCGTTCTCCTTGAGCTCCTCGCGGATCTCCTGGCGGCTCATGAGCAGGCGCTGCTTGTAGCTCCAGAGCTGCCAGGGCACGTCCACCGCGGCGATGAGCGCGAGCGCGAGCGAGAACGCGAGCAGCGCGTCCCCGCCGAGGGTGGCGGCGTGCGCGATGGCGGGGCGCAGCGGCTCGGCGCCGAGCGACGCGAGCTCGGAGGACTTGCCCTTGAGGAACAGCACGGCGACGAGGGCGATGAGCAGGAACTTGGCGAACGCCTTGCCGAGCTCGACGCCGCTGCGCATCGAGAAAATGCGCTGCAAACCGCCCACCGGCGAGAGGCGCGTGAAGTCGGGCGCGAGCGCCTCGAGAGACAGGTTCCAGCCGCCGAGCGCGATCGGCGCGAGCAGCGCCGCGACGAGCGTCAGCCCGAGGATGGGCGCGATCGCCTCGAGCGCCTGCGCCGCGCCCGCCGCGAGGCTCGGGATGAGCCACGAGGCATCGAGCGCCTGCGCGCGGCTGAGCGCGAGACCCGACCGCATGATGCCGTTCAGCTCGGATGCGACGTGGCCGCCGATGAAATGCAGGCCGAGGCCCGCGATCAGCATCACGGCGGCCGTCGTGAGCTCGGGCGAGCGGGGCACCTGGCCGTGCCGGCGCGCCTCCTCGAGGCGCTTCGGTGTCGGCTGTTCGGTGCGTTCTTGAGCCGGGTTCTCTGCCATGCGTCGCTCTCAGGGCGCGAGGAGCTGGCGCACGAGGACGAAGGCGTCCCCGATCAGCCGCACGAAGGTCGACTGCAGCATCGGCAGGCTCGCGAGGACGATCACGAGCCCGAGCACGATGGAGACCGGGAAGCCCACCGCGAACGGGTTGAGCGAGGGGGCGGCGCGGCTCATGACGCCGAAGGCGAGGTTCACGATGGTGAGGGCGGTAACCCCCGGCAGCGCGATCGCGAGCGCGCCCTCGAACAGCTGCGTGCCCCACTGCGCGAGCTGCCACAGGCCGTGCGTGCCGAGGCTCGCGGTTCCGACGGGCAGCGTGCGGAAGCCGTCGGCGAGCACCTCGATGATGAGCAGGTGGCCGTTGAGCGCGAGAAAGGTGAGCAGGACCAGGATGCCGTAGAGCTGGCCGACGACCGGGGTCTCGGTGCCGTGCACCGGATCGAGGTTGTAGGCGAACGAAAGGCCCATGCTGTTCCCGAGCAGCTGTCCCCCGAGCGTCACGGCGTCGAAGATGAGCTGCAGCGAGAAGCCGAGCGCGACGCCGATCACGATCTGCTGCACGGTGACGATCACCCCGCGGGCGGAGAGCGGCTCGATGCCGGCGGGCGCCGGCACGAGCGGCGCGACGAGCAGAGCGACGCCCCCCGCGAGCACGATCCGCACGCGCGCCGGAACCCCGGCCGCGCCGAACGCCGGCGCCACCATGAAGCAGGCGCCGATGCGCACGAAGGGCCAGAAGAGCTGCCCGAGCCACGCGCCGAGCTGTCCGGTCGTGAGCGTGATCATGTCGGCCTCTAGTTGATGAGCCCCGGGATGCTCGCGATGAGCTCGCGCGTGTAGCTCACGAGAAGCTTGAGCATCCAGGGTCCGGCGATGACGAGCGCGAGGGCTAGGGCGACGAGCTTCGGGATGAAGGAGAGCGTCATCTCGTTGATCTGGGTCGCGGCCTGGAACGCGCTCACGAGCAGTCCCGCGACGAGCGCCGTGAGCAGCAGCGGCGCCGAGAGGATGAGGGTGATCTCGAGCGCGCGCTGGCCGATGGTCATGACCGTCTCGGGCGTCATGAGTAGAAGCTCGCGGCGAGCGTCCCCATCACGAGCGACCAGCCGTCGACGAGGACGAAGAGCATCAGCTTGAAGGGCAGGGAGATGAGCACCGGGGAGAGCATCATCATGCCCATCGACATGAGGACGCTCGCGACGACGAGATCGATGATCACGAACGGAATGAAGATGAGAAAGCCGATGATGAACGCGGTCTTCAGCTCGCTCGTGACGAAGGCGGGCACCAGAACGGTGAGCGGCACGTCCTGCGGCGTCGCATAGCCCTTGCCGCCCGAGATGCGCACGAAGGTCGCGATGTCGCTTTCGCGCGTCTGCGCGAGCATGAAGCCCTTCAGCGGCACGACGGCCTTCTCGAGCGCCGCGCCCGCCTCCAGTTTTCCGGCGATATAGGGCTGGACGGCCTGCTGGTTGATCCGGTCGAGGACCGGCGCCATGACGAAGAGCGTGAGGAACAGGGCGATCCCGAGGAGCACCTGGTTCGGCGGCGTCTGTCCGGCGCCGAGGGCCTGCCTCAGGATGCTGAGCACGATCATGATGCGCGTGAACGCGGTCATCATGAGCAGGATGGCGGGCAGCAGCGTGACCGCCGTCATGAGCAGCAGCACCTGCACGGTGAGCGAGTAGGTCTGCCCGCCTCCGGGCGAGCTGTGAACGGTAACGGCGGCGATGCCGGGGTCGGCGAGCGCGACGGGGGCGAGCGCCGCCACGGGGGCGAGCAGCAGCGCGGCCGCCAGCACTCTGCGCATCGAACGGCGCGCCCGCGGGGTCATGACTTGCCCAGGCTCTTCAGCAGCAGCGCGCGAAAGCTCGGGCGGTCGGGCGCGGCGCTCCGCGCGGAGTCCGCCTTTCCTGCGCTCCCGGCGCTCCCGGCGCGCCCCACTTCTATGGGCTCCGGCAGCACGTGCAGCGTGTGGACCTGCCCGGGCGCGACGCCGACGAGCAGCTGCGCCGCGCCGACCTTGATGAGCACCGCCCGCTCCTTCGGGCCGATGCGCACCTCGGCGAGCACGGCGAGCGCCTCGGCGCGTCCCGCGACGACGCGCACGCGGCGAACCAGCCAGGCGAGCGCGAAGATCGCGGCGAGCACGGCGCCGAGAGCGAGCGTCACCTCGCCGAGTCCGCCGAGGCCGGCGGGGGAGGGGCCCGACGCCATGTCGGGCGCTGCGAAGGAGTGCGTGGCGGGGGCGGCCGCGGACGCCGCAGCAGTCGCCGCCCGCGCGGTGTGACCCGCGAGCGCGGCAAGCGCCGTGAGCGCGATGGACAGGGCGCGGCTCATTTCAGCTTGCGGATCCGCTCTGCCGGACTGATGACGTCGGTGAGCCGAATGCCGAACTTCTCGTTCACGACCACCACTTCGCCGTGAGCGATCAGCGTGCCGTTCACGTACACATCGAGCGGCTCGCCGGCTTCGCGGTCGAGCTCGACGACCGAGCCCTGGTTGAGCTGCAGGAGGTTGCGGATCGGGACGCGGGTGCGGCCGACTTCCATGGAGAGCGTGACGGGGACATCGAGGATGAACTCGAGGTTCACCTCGCGATTCGCCTCGGCCGGGCGCTCACCGCTCGGTTGCGGCTCGCCTTCGCGGAGGTTGTCGAACTCGGCGGCGCGCGCCTCGGTCGCTTTGGCTGTGGTCATGGAGCGGTCCTCATGCTTTCTTGGCCTGTAGAGTCTCCGCGGGCGGCTTCGGTCGCCGGATGCGCTCGTCGATCTTCACGGCTTGCTGTCCGCGGGAGAGCCCGAAGGTGCCCCGGAACATCGGGACCGTCTCGGCGAGCAGGGTGACCTTGCCGGTGAAATCGCAGGGGATCACGTCCCCGGGCTTGAGATTCAGCACCTCGGCGAGGCTGAGCGCGCTGCGGCCGAGCAGCGTCGAGATCTCGACGTCGGCGTCGTCGATCTCCTCGCGCAGGGCGTGCATCCAGCGCTCGTCGTGCTCGGCCCGGTCGCTCTGCACGCCGGCGTCGAGCACGTCGCGCAGCGGCTCGAGCATCGCGTACGGCATGGTGACGTGCAGATCTCCGCCGCCGCCGTCGAGCTCGATGTGGAAGCTCGTCACGACGACGATCTCGGAGGGGCTCACGATGTTGGCGAAGTGCGGATTGATCTCCGATTGCAGGTACTCGATCTCGATGGTCGAGATGTGCGACCACGCCTCGCGCAGATCGGAGAAGGCGCTGCGCAGCAGCATGTGGATGACGCGCTGCTCGGTCGCCGTGAACTCGCGCCCCTCGATCTTGATGAGCCGTCCGCTGCCGCCGAAGAAATTGTCGACCACCGTGAACACGAGCTTCGGGTCGAGCACGATGAGCGCCGTGCCGCGGAACGGATTGATCTTCACGAGGTTGAGGCTCGTCGGCACGTGCAGCGTGTGCACGTACTCGCTGAATTTCTTCATCTGCACCGGGCCGACGCCGATCTCCGGCGAGCGGCGCAGGAGGTTGTACAGATCCAGGCGAAACAGGCGGGCGAAGCGCTCGTTGATCATCTCGAGCGTCGGCATGCGCCCGCGCACGATGCGCATCTGGTTGCGGAAGTCGAACGCGCGCGCCTCGCCCGACTCCGGAGGCGGCTCGGTGTCGACCGCTCCGGCGTCGATGCCGTGAATCAGCGCATCGATCTCGTCTTGACTCAGTATCTTCTCGGGAGGCATGGGCTTGTGTTCGGGCTCATTGCATGACGAAGCTGGTGAAATAGACCGCCTCGACGCGGTCGGGGTCGCCGCCGCTGTCGGCGACGACCTTGCGCACCGCGTCGAGCGCCTCCGAGCGCAGCTTCTCCTTGCCCGCGCTCGTGGCGATGTCCGCGTACTTTTGGTTGCTGAACAGCAGCAGCAGATCGTTGCGGACGACCGGGTCGTTCGCTTTGATGATCGCGACCGTCGCAAGGTCGTGCGTCATGACCTGCACGGAGAGCTGCAGGAACCGCACGGCCTCGTCGGCCTCGAAATTGGTGACGAACGGCGGATCGAGCGCGACGTAGATCGGGGGCCCGGTGGGCTTCGGCTGCGAGTGCGACGCGTGGGAAGGGGCGCTCGAGCGGCCGAGAAGCAGCCACGCGCCCGCGCCCGAGGCGGCGAGCACGATCACCGCCCCGATGATCAAAGTGAGCCACGAGCGCTTGCGCGGACCGCCCACATCAGCGGCCTGCGCCACATCTGGCGCGGGCTCCAGAGTCGGAATATCAGCCATCGTCGGGTGTCACCAGACAGGATGCCGGGGACACGGGTGCAACGCCTATGCCACGCGGATCGGCGCGTGCTCAAGTGGCTGAATGTCAGGGTTTTTCCGGCTTTCGAGCGACTGTGAAGCGCATCTCATCGCCGCCGCTGCGACGGAAAGTTGGCGCTGAGGCGGCTGCGGCCGCGCCGGCCGTCGAGGAGCTTTCGAGGAGCGAGAGCGCCTGCCTTGGCGGTCAGGCGTAGAGATCGACGAGACCGACGCGAGTCGCGCCGGTGGAAGGTGCCGCAGACGGCGCGGCGCGGGCCGGGACGCTCGACACGCTCGAGACGGCGGCGGAGTCGCGCTGCGGCTGGCGCGGGGGCTCGCGGAACACGCCGCTGTCGGCGAGCGCCATGCCTTGTGTCGCGAACATCGCGCGCAGGCGAGGCAGCGCCTGCTCGAGGGCCGCTCGCGTATCGGGATGCGCCGCGCCGAACCAAACACTCGCCTCGGCGCCGTGCACGGAGATACGAGCCTCGATCGGACCGAGGTCGGGCGGTGAGACCTGCAGCAAGGCGGACCCGATGCCCTGCTGCGCCATCCAGGTGAGGTGGCTTCCGAGCTCATCGACCCACGGCGCCGTGCCGAGGGGGGAGTGCAGCTCGGTCTTCATCAAGGGCGGGGCGCCCGGGGGCGCAGGCGGTGCGGAGACGAGCCGGGCTGCGGCCGCCGCCGCGGTCTGCGGATCGGGCGTCGTCGCCGTCGCGCCGAGCGCCGTCTTGCTCGAGGCGGAAAAGGGATCGCCTTGCGCGACGCCGCTGCCGCTTTGCCCCACGGAGCTCCCCGCGGAAGTCCCCGTGAGGAGCGCCAACAGCTGCAACGCGCTCTGCGGGTCGCTGCCTGCGCTGCCGCTGCCCGCGCTGCCGCTGCCGGGGCCGCCGCCGGTGCCG
>JASHSR010000203.1 GCA_030038645.1 Gammaproteobacteria bacterium | reverse complement strand
GCCCCAGCGCGGCGGCTCCGGCCCGGGCGCGAAGCGGCTCTCGGGCGCCTGCAGGCGCGCGAGCGCCAGCGTCTACCGGATCGCCGGCCGCTCCTCGAGCCTGCCGAGCCACTCGAGCGTCCTTGGCATCCGCTCGGCGCTCAGCAGATCGGGCGTGACCACGCGCAGCGCCCGCACGGTCAGAACGAGCGCGATGTCCGCCACGGAATAGCTCTCGCCCGCCAGCCAGGGAGCGCGCTCGAGGGCGCGCTCGAGCTTGCGCGCCGCCGCGGCGAGCGACTCCCGCGCAAGCGCGATCTCCTCCTCCGAGTAGGCGTCATCGAGCGCCTTCTCCCAGAGCTGACGCCGCTCGTGCGGCAGCCCTTCGAGGGTGCGCCTCGCGCCCTCGATCGTCCCGGGCTGCAGCGTCGGGCGCGTGATCCCATGCCAGCCGAGGAGCGTCACGTAGGGCGCCATGCGCTCCTCGACGTACTTGATCCAGAAGTGCGCCTCGTAGCGCTCGGCGAGGGGCTTCGGCACGAGCGGCCTCTGCGGAAAGGCGTCCTCGAGATAAAGCATCGCGAGGCCCGCCTCGGTGATCGTCCGGCCGTCGTGGACGAGGACGGGGACCCGGCCGCTCGGGTTGAGCCGCAGGAACTCCTGCCGGTGCTGTTGCATTTGCAACACATCGACGTACCGGCTCTCGAAGGGGAGCTGCTTCTCCTTGAGGTAGATCAGGGGCTCGCCCGAATCGACGTTGGGCTCCCAGTGATAGAGCTCGAGCATCCTCTAGACTCCCAGGAGCTTGCGCGCTTCCGCGACGCGGCCGCCGACCCAGCCGCGGCCGAGGGCGAACGCCGCCCGGGTGCCCGGCCTCGCATGACAGCGGCGGAACCAGTCCATGTAGCGCGGCGTCTTGCGGTCGTTCACTTCCTCGGGCCGTATCACGGGCATTGCATAGACCGTGATCATCGCCACGATGTCCGCGAGGCTGAATTCGGACCCGGCGAGGTACGGATGCTCGGCGAGCGCCTGCTCGAACAGCCGGATGCCGGCGCCGATGCGCCGGCTGGACTCCTCGAGCGCCGCCTCCGGCACCTGCTTCGCCATGATGAGGCGCCAGACGCGCCGGCGCTCGGGGATCGGGATGTCCTTCACCTGCCTCTCGATCGTCTCGGCATCCTGCACCGGCATGGCCCGGCTCGCGCCGGCGCCGCCGAACATCGCAAGCGCGGGACAGAAATGCCGGTCGAGGAAGCGGATCCACCAGCGCATCCGCCACAGCAGATAAGGATCGCGCGGGCGGAGCGCGGGCCCCTCGAGCGCCGCATCGAGATACTCGAGGGTCGGCGAAGACTCGGTGAGCACGCGCCCGTCGTGGATCACGGTCGGGACCGTCCCGTTGGGATTGAGCTCGAGATATGCGCGGGAGTGCTGCTCGCGCCTGCCGAGGTCGATGTAGTGGTACGCGAACTCGACGCCCTTCTCCTTCAGCATCAGCAGCGGCTTGCCGGAGTTTGCGTTCGGCTCCCAGGTGTAGACTTCGAGCATCCGTCCTCCTGCGCCGCGAGCGGCCCGAGCTAGAGTAGCGCCCGGTGCGGGCGGCGAACAGCTGCGGCGCATGCGTGGAGATTCGAGCTTGCTGAAGTTTACTTACGAGGCCCTGCCGGCGCGCGTCGTCTTTCGGGCCGGCGCGCTCGAGGAGCTGCCGCGGGAGCTCGCGCGGCTCGGCTCGCGAGCGCTCGTTCTGGCAACGCCGGAGCAGCGTCCGCTCGGCGAGCGGGTCGCGGCTCTGCTCGGTGCCCGCTCTGCGGGCACGTTCGCCGAGGCCCGGATGCACGTGCCCGCCGAGACGGCGCGCGCCGCCTGCGCCGAGGCGCGGCGGCTGTCGGCCGATTGTTGCGTGGCCGTCGGCGGGGGCTCGACGACCGGGCTCGCCAAGGCCGTCGCCTTGGAGCTCGGCCTGCCCATTCTCGCCGTTCCGACGACCTACGCCGGATCGGAGATGACGCCGATCTGGGGCATCACCGAGGGCGGAGTGAAGCGAACCGGCCGAGATCCTCGCGTGCTTCCGCGCACGGTCCTCTACGATCCCCTGCTCACTCTCTCGCTGCCCCCGGCTCTCTCCGGCACGAGCGGCATCAACGCCGTCGCTCACTGCGTCGAGGGCCTCTACAGCGAGGCCGCGAATCCCGTCGTGTCCCTGATGGCCGAGGAAGGCATTCGGGCGCTGAGCGGCAGCCTGCCGCGCGTCGTCCGGGACCCGGCGAACGTCGACGCGCGGGCCGAGGCGCTCTACGGCGCGTGGCTCGGCGGCACGGTGCTCGGCGCCGTCGGCATGGCTCTTCATCACAAGCTCTGCCACGTCCTCGGGGGGACGCTCGATCTGCCGCACGCGGAGACGCACACGATCGTTCTGCCGCACGCCGTGGCGTACAACGCCGCGGCCGCGCGCGGGGCCATGAGAAGGATCGCCGCGGCGCTCGGCGCGCAGGATGCCGCGCAGGGACTGTACGATCTCGCGCGCTCCGTCGGCGCGCCCGCCGCGCTCAAAGACCTCGGAATGAAGGCGGACGCCATCGGGCGCGCCGTCGAGCTCGCCCTCGCGAGCCCCTACTACAATCCCGCGCCGCTCCGCGCAGAGGGCCTGCGCAGGCTCCTCGAGAACGCCTTCGAGGGCCGCCGGCCCGAGGTCCACCCCGAGGCCTGAGCCCGCCCCTGTCGTCGCTCATCGAAAGACTCTACACTGCCGCGGGCGAGTCGCGGCTCGCGGCGGTCGAGGGCATCCGAATGACCCGCAGCACAGAGCGCATTCTCACGACGCACGTCGGCAGTCTTCCGCGTCCGCAGGACGTGGTCGATTGCCTGTTCGCGGAGGATCGCGGCGAGGCGCACGACTCGGCGCGCTGCGAGGAGACCATCAGCCGCGCCGTCCACGACATCGTCCGCAAGCAGGCGCAGGTCGGCATCGATGTGGTGAGCGACGGTGAGATGAGCAAGATCAGCTACGCCACCTACATCCGCCATCGGCTGAACGGCTTCGAGATCGGCAGCGTTCCGCGCGCGACGCCGCAGGACCTCGACGATTATCCCGAGTACCGCGACAAGATCGCGGCCGCGGGCGCGACGCCGAAGTGCGTCCGGCCCATCTGCAAGGGGCCCATCACCGTGAAGACGCTCGCGCCCGTGAAGCGCGACATCGAGCGCCTGCAGGGAGCGATCGCGGCTACCCGGGCGGAGCGCGCGGCGAGCGGCGCCGGCGCGGACCCCGCCTCGGACGGGGCCGGAGCCCCTCAGGGATTCATCACCGCGGTCTCTCCGGGAACCATCGCCGTCTTCCAGCCGAACGAGCACTATCCCTCGCACGCCGCGTACCTCGAGGCGCTCGCGGCCGCGATGCGCGCGGAGTACGAGGCCATCGCGCAGTCGGGCCTGCTGCTCTCGATCGACTGTCCCGACCTCGGCATGGGCCGGCACATCCGCTTCCGCGCCGTGGACGACGAGGAGTTCCTGCGCAACGCCGCCCTGCAGGTCGAGGCGCTCAACGACGCGCTCGCCAACGTCCCGGCGGACCGGGCGCGCCTGCACATCTGCTGGGGAAACTACGAGGGCCCCCACACACGGGACATTCCCTTGAGGAAGGTGCTGCCCATCCTGCTCAGGGCCAAGCCCGCGCAATTGCTGATCGAGGCGGCGAATCCCCGTCACGAGCACGAATGGGAGCTGTGGGAGCAGACGCGCCTGCCCGACGACAAGGTGCTCGTGCCGGGCGTGCTCGACACCAGCTGCAACTTCGTCGAGCATCCGGAGCTCGTCGCGCAACGCATCGTGCGCTTCGCCAAGCTCGTCGGCCGCGACCGCGTCATCGCCGGCACCGACTGCGGCTTCGGCACGTTCGCCGGATTCGGCGCCGTGCATCCGGCGATCTGCTGGGTGAAGATGCAGTCGCTGGTCGAGGGCGCGCGGCTCGCGACGCAAAAACTATGGAGACACACGCACACATGAGCCAAAGCCTGTTCGACCGCGGCCTCGCCGCGCGCAAGGCGGTCCTCGGCCGCGACTACGTGGAGAAATCCCTGGCCCAGGCCGATGAGTTCTCGCGCCCGCTGCAGGAGCTCGTGACGGAGTACTGCTGGGGCGCGATCTGGACGCGCGAGGGACTGCCGCGCAAGACGCGCAGCCTCCTCAACATCGTCATGCTGACCGCGCTCAACCGCCAGCACGAGCTGAAGTTGCACGTGATGGGCGCGCTCAGAAATGGCTGCACGCCCACCGAGATCCAGGAGGCGCTGCTGCAAGCGACGATCTACGCCGGAGTACCGGCGGGCGTCGAGGCGTTCCGCACGGCGCGGGCGGCTCTCGCCGAGTACGAGGCGGCGCCCTCCACCTGAGGCGCAGGGAGACTCGAGGTGAGCGAGGCAAGCGCGTGGGGCGAGCCGGTCGGCTTCGTGGGCATCGGCAACATGGGCGCTCCGATGGCCGCACGCCTGCTCGATGCGGGACACTCCCTCGTCGTCTTCGACGTGAGCTCGAAGGCGACGGCTCCCCTCATCGCGCGCGGCGCGCGGCAGGCGGGCTCGGCGGCTGAGGTCGCCTCGCTCGCCGAGACGGTCCTCACGAGCCTGCCGACCCCCGACATCGTCGAGTCCGTCGCCCTCGGCGAGCGCGGCGTGGGCGCGGGCTCGCGCATCAAGCGGCTGATCGAGCTCTCCACCTCCGGCCCGCGCATCGCGGCGCGGGTCGCGCAGGGCCTCGCCGCGAAAGGCGTCACCTTGGTCGACTCCCCGGTGAGCGGCGGTGTCGCGGGCGCCCGAGCCGGCACGCTCGCCGTGATGGTTGCCTGTCCGCGGGCCGAATTCGACCGGCTGCAGCCCCTTTTGAAAGTGATCGGCAAGCCGTTCTACGTCGGAGAGCGGCCCGGGCTCGGGCAGACGATGAAGCTCGTCAACAACCTGCTCTCCGGCGCCGCGCTCGCGATCACCTCGGAGGCCATGCTTCTCGGCACGAAGGCCGGCCTCGATCCGGACACGATGATCGAGGTGATCAATGCCGGCAGCGGCCGCAATAGCGCGAGCCAGGACAAGTTCCCCAAGTCGATCCTCCCGCGGCGGTTCGACGCCGGCTTCGCGACGCGGCTCATGCTCAAGGACTTGAAGCTCTGCCTCGAGGAGGCCGAGTCGCTCGGCCTCACGCTCTGGGTCGCGAGCGCCGTTCGCCAGCTCTGGCTCAAGACCTTCAACGAGATCGGCCCGAACGAGGACTTCACGACCATCATGCGCTGCGTCGAGGGCTCCACGGGCGTCGAGGTTCGCGGCCGCGCCGCGGGCAGCTCGCGCGGCTGACGCCGGCCAGCTCGGGCGGTCCGGCCCGGCAAGCTCGGACGCATCAGCCCACCAAGCTCGGGCGTCCGCCCGGCCAATCCGGGCTCGCCCAGCCGGAGAGCTCGCGCCGCCAACCCGATGAGCGCTACGGCGCCGGCCGGCGCACGAGCGAGGGCGTCTCGAGCTTCTTCGCCGTGAGAAAGATCAGCCGCTGAAGCGACTGGTCGCGCGCCGCCGCCCGAAAGCCGGCGAGCTGCGCTTCGAGCTCCGCGTCGCTCTTCGCGTGATACACCATGCGCTTGAAATTGCTCGCCTCCGGGGAGGCGTGCTCGAGAAAGGCGCGGCGACGCTCCTGCGAGTACAGATCGAGCACCGCCTCGCCGGCCTCCCCGTGAATGACGGCGGCGAGCGCTTCGTAGAGCACGTACGCGTCGTACAGGCCCGAGGTGAGCCCGAGACCGCCGGTCGGATTGGTGATGTGGGCCGCATCCCCGGCGAGCAGTACCCGGCCGGCGCGCATACGCTCCGCGCAGCGCTGATGCATGCGGTACGGAGAATATTGCACCAGCTCGTAGTCCTTGCCGCCCGGCAGCGCGACGTTGAAGTAGGCCGGCATGCGCTCGAGGATGGTCTCCTCCGGCAGACTGTCGTCCTCGCAGTACGTGCAGCGCCACAGGCCCGCGTGGTCGATCCTGGCGACGATCGCGCCGTATGGCGCATCGATCACGACGTTCGCGGGCGCGTAGCCGTACTGCGCGAAGTCGTAGCGAATGTTGGTCGCGACGAAGCGCTCGGGCCAGGTCATGCCGTCCATGCGCAACCCGAGCAGCTGCCGCACGGTGCTGTGTCCGCCGTCCGCGCCGACGACCCAGCCGGCCTCGAGGTCCTCCGGGCCTGCGGGAGTGTTTACCCGCAAGGTCACGCCCGCTCCGTCCTGACGCAAGCCCACGACTCGCGAGCTCCAGCGCACGCGCGCGTGCGGAAAGCGCAGCAGGTGCTGAAGGGCGATCGCGGCGAGCTTGTCCTGGCCGAGGTGCACCTGGTAGGGGTGCGTGACCTCACCCGCGAGCGCGTTGATGTTGAGACGGATCTTCTCGCCGGTCTTGAGCACGATGATGCACAGCTCCGGATTGGTGAAGCCGGTGCGGATCGCATCGTCGAGAATGCCCACACGATCGAGCCCGTCGAGCACGGCCCAGTGATAGACGACGGCGCGCGGGGAGTCGACGACGGCGGGCTCGGCCTCGAGCACCGTCACGTCCACACCCGCGCGCGCGAGCCCGAGCGCCGTGACGAGCCCGGTCGGCCCCGCGCCGACGACGATGACGTTGTCGCGCGTCATGCGCCGCCCCGTGCGGCGTCGTCCGCGGCCGCTCCACGCTTCGGGACGAGGATCGTCCGCTCGAGCGTCATGAACACGGCGCCGTCGGCTTTCAGTCCCCGTGTGCGCACCGTGACGATCCCCTGCGCAGGCCGCGAGGCGGACTCGCGCTTGGCGAGCACTTCGGACTCGGCGTAGATCGTCTCTCCGGGGAACACCGGCGCCGTGAGCTCGATGCTCTTCCAGCCGAGGTTCGCGACGGCCTTCTCACTCACATCGCTCACGCTCATGCCGACGACCATCGAGAGGGTGAGACAGCTGTTCACGATCGGGCGGCCGAACTCGGTCTTCGCGGCATACGCGGCATCGAAGTGCAGCGGATGCGTGTTCATCGTGAGCAGCGTGAACCAGGTGTTGTCCGCCTCCGTGATCGTGCGGCCGGGACGGTGCTCGTAGACGTCCCCGACATTGAAATCCTCGTAGTAGCGTCCGCGGCTCTCGCGCCAGCGCGAGGGCCCGACCTGAACCGCCGTTGCAACCATGTCGAGACGCCCTATGGCTTCGGTCGCGGCGCGCCGAGCAGCCGCTCGTTGTCCGCGCCGAGCGGAGAGCATACGGCCTGCGCGAGACGCTCGCCATCCAATCTGATCGGATTGGCGAGGACCTTGAAGTCCGGCCGGCTCGGATGGCGGACCGTTGCGACCATGCCCGTGCGCGCGACGAACGGGCTCTCGAGCGCCTGGCGAAGGTCGTGGACGGGCGCGATCGGCAGCAGCTCCCCGAGCGCGCTCAGCCAGTGCGCGGTGGAGCGCTTGGCGAACTCGGCGTCGAGGCAGGCGCCGAGCGCCTGGCGGTTGCGGTGCCGCAGCTCCGGGGTGGCGAAGCGCGGGTCCGACCGCAGGTCCGGGCGCTCGAGCGCCTCCACGAGCGCGCCCCAGAACTTGTCCGTCATGCACATGACGTACACCCACCCGTCCGAGGTGGGATACGTCTGCACCGGGCCGACCGAGAAATGAGCGCTGCGCTCCGTGCGGCTCGACACGTGACCCTCGTTGAGATACCACGTCGCGACGTAGTTGAGCTGGTGCAGCGCCACGTCGAAAAGCGAGACATCGACGTCGCAGCCGCGTCCGGTTTCTCTCGCCCGGATGAGACAGGCGAGCAGGCCCACGATGCCCGTCATGCCGCTCATATAATCGATCGTCGAGGTGCCGAAGCGCGCCGGCGGACCGCCGGGCTCGCCCGTCAAGCTCATGAGCCCCGCCTCCGCCTGCATGAGATAGTCGTACCCCGGCCGCGCCGCCCGCTCGTTGTCGCGCCCGTAGGCCGAGATGTGCAGGCAAACGATCGCCGGATTGACGGCCGAGAGGCTCGCGTAATCGAGGCCGAGCTTCGCCGGCACATCGCCGCGCAAGTTGTCGAGGACGGCATGCGCTCCGGCGACGAGATCCTCGAGCGCCCGCCGGCCCTCGGCGGAGGTGAGATCGAGCGTGACGCTGCGCTTGTTGAGATTCCAGCCCTGGAAGTACTCGCTGTCGGCGGTCCCGAGCGTGTAGGGTCCGGCGTGGCGCGCCGCATCGCCGCCCGTGAGGGCGTTCTCCACTTTGATGACTTCCGCGCCGAGAGCCGCGAGAAACATCGATCCATAGGGCGCCGAGGCGAACTGCTCGAGCGCGAGTACGCGGATCCCCCGCAAGGGCCCGAGCGCCTCGGGCGTTGCAGCCGTGCCGGACGCTCTTGGCGTCTCGGGCGCGGGCCTCTCGGGCACATCGGGCACCTTGGGCGCCGTCACGGAGGGTTTCGCTTGATCCATTGCCGTGCGATGAGGATGCGCTGCATCTCGTTCGTCCCCTCCCCGATGCAGGTCAAGGGCGCGTCGCGATAGAGCCGCTCGATGTCGTACTCCTTCGAGTACCCGTAGGCGCCATGGATCCGCATCGCCTCGATGCTGTTCTCGAGAGCCGCCTCGGACGCGAAGTACTTCGCGATGCCCGCCTCCATGTCGCAACGGCCGCCGCGGTCGAAGGCTCGCGCCGCATCGAGCGTGAGCAGCCTCGCCGCGCGAGCGCGCGTCGCCATGTCGGCGAGCTTGAGCTGAATCGCCTGGTGCTCGCAGATCGGCTTGCCGAAGGTCCTGCGGGACTGCGAGTACTGCGTCGCGAGGCGCAAGGCCCCCTCGGCGATGCCGACGCCGCGGGCCGCGACGTTGATGCGGCCGAGCTCGAGGCCGCCGGTCGCCTGATAGAAGCCCTGCCCCTCCACGCCGCCGATCAGATGGTCCGCGGGGACGCGGTAGCCCGAGAAGCTGAGCTCCGCCGAGTCGATCGACTTGTAGCCGAGCTTCTCGAGGCGCCGGCCCGCCCGCATGCCCTGCGCCTTCGGGGCGATGAACAGGCTCATCCCCTTGTGGCGAGGCTCGGCGGCGGGATCGGTCTTGACGAGCAGCGCGAAGCACGAGCCCTCGACGGCGTTCGTGATCCAGGTCTTCGTGCCGTCGATGACGTAGGAGTCTCCCTCGCGCCGGGCGGTCGTGCGAATGCCCTGCAGATCGGTGCCGCCGCTCGGCTCCGTCAGGGCGATGCCGCCGCGGATCTCGCCGGCCGCGAGCCTCGGCAGCCACCGCGACTTCTGCTCGGCCGTGCCGAACCGCTCGATCGCGAGCGCGAGCATCAGATGAGAGTTGAAGATGCCGGTGATCGACATCCACACCGAGGCGATGCGAATGACGATCTCGGTGTAGGTCGTCGCGGGAAGGCCGAGCCCTCCGTACTCCTCGCCGATGGTCGCGCCGAAGAGCCCGAGCTCCCTCATCTGCTCGACGAGCTCGGTTGGATAGCGATCGGAGTGATCGTACTCGCGGACGATCGGCCGCACGTCCCGCTCGATCCACCGATCCACGGCCGCGAGAAGCTGCGCCTCCTCGGCGGCGTCGGGTCCGCTCACGAGGCTACCAGCCTGCCGCTCGCGAGCCTAGCGGCTTCCCGAGGCCGAGGTCCGAGTCGAGGCGCTCGGGGGCACTTGCGGCAGGCGGAAGACGACCTCGCGGCCGTTCGCGGCCACGAAGCCGTTCACGAATCCCCCGTCGCGCCCGTCCTTGCGCGGGTTGTATCTCACGCGGATCTTATCGCCGACCCGCACCAGATTCGGCCGCCAGCCCGCGCGGTAGAAGTTGTTGACGCTGTGGCCCTCGAAGGCGACGGCCCGCGTCTTGCCCGTGCCATTCGACACGACGAGCGTGAGGCTCATGTGCGGGTTGATGACGCGGATGTTCTGCACGACGCCCGACACCCAGATGTTCTTCGTGAAGTCGTACATGGCGGCCGAATGGTGCGCGAAGGCGATCGAGAGGCTTCCCGCGACCAAGGCCGCCGCCAGCGCTGCGTTGACTGCTCTGCTCATGGTCTTCACTCCATCATCCGCGGTGCGATCCGCACCGGCTGCTTTGAATGCGCCGTCACTTGTACGCCGTGGCGGCCGACATGGCCTTCGCCTTCCTCAGCGCCTCGAGGTGGTCGAGCCAGCCCTCCTCGTTGCACTCGTAGGGAAGCAGGATGCCCTTCGGATCGAGCGCCCACTTCTTCTCGCCCTTCACCGGCTGCGTGTAGAAGAGCGGGTCCGTCAGGGTCCAGTCGTCCACGAGCACCTTGGTGCCCCGCGCGTCCGTCGTGAGATGATACCGCTCGATGATGCGCGCCTGCGCACTGTGGGGGTACATCTGGTCCTCCTGCTCCTTGAGCGAGGTGGTCACGACGACGAGGGTGTCCCCCTCCCAGTGCGCCGCGGAGTAGCCCTCCCGGTCCGGAACGCGGTCGCCCTCGGAGATGATCTTGTCACCGAGATAGAGCTGGCGGATCTCGCTCCACGCCTCGTAGAGCACCACGATGAGATCGGGTGTTTGGACGATCTCCATCGGGTAATCCCCGGAGAACATCATGGCCGCAGGCATGCCGGATCCGAGGCAGTGAGCGCCCGGGTTGTCGGATGTCGGGCGCACGAGCGCCTGGTAGGCGTCAACCTTCCGCTTGCCGAGCGGCGTGAACGGCAGCTCGAGCCTGCGGCGCCGGAACGGCGCCTGGCCTGCCTCCACGTAGAAGGTCCATACGCCCGAGAAGTTCGGGTGCTGAGCGGCCGCGCTCGCGGGCGGTGGGCTCGCGCCGCAGAGCGCCGCGGCGCCCGCGAGCAGCGCGAGGCATTTCCAGATGGGCCCTCTCATGCGCTCCTCCTTCCAGCCCGCCGCATCGGAGAGCGGTCGCGCGGCTACTTCGGGGCCGAAGACGACTTCGCAGCCGCGGACGACTTGACGTGGCTCTCCTGCTCCGCCGCGGCATGTCCCTCGGAGGTGCTCGGCAGGTTCGCGTTGAGGTTCGGCAGGCACTCGTTCTCGGGGATGTCGCTGTAGTCCTCGCGGATCCAGCGCTTGGTGCTCTTCCACTCCCCCTTCCACATGTCCGGGTCGGTCATCGTGAACTCATCCTGGAGCGTGTGGCCGTGGTCGAGCAGCGTGATGCGCTCGACGATGTGCAGCTTCTCCGAGATGGGGATTCCCATGTCGATGTAGTGATGGTCCGTCGCGAAGTACCGCGTGTCGACGATGAGCGCGTCCTTCGTCCAGTGTCCGATCGACTCGCCGTTGTAGGTGTCGATCGAGACGTCGAAGGGTGTGTGCTGGCGTCCGTCGGTATAGATGACCCGCAGGCTGTCGAAGAAGCTGTCGACCACGTACACCGCAGTCGGCAGCTGGATAATGGCGATCGGCCACACCCGGGTCAAGATCATGGGCATGCCGATGGGCCAGCACTGGCCGCTCGCGTCGCGGAAGGACTTGTGCTCCTTCCTCGCCTCCGCAGCGAGCCTCATCGCCTCCTGTCCCGCCTTGTAGAACTGCGGATACGGGGGGCCGAACATGAAGTCGGCGAAGGAGTGGCGCAGGTTGATGAACCAGGTTCCCGTCAGGTTGAAGGGTGGCTTCGGGCGCGGCTTCGCGAGGTTCTCGGGAGCGAGCGCCCCGTAGTACCCGTCATGCTTTTGCGCGAGCTGGGCCTCCTGATCCGAGCCGAGCCCGCGCGTGGGCGGCTGCTGCGCGTTGACCGTCGTGACCGCGAGCGCCAGCGCCAGCGCCACCGCCCAGCCCCGGGTGTCCCGGGACATCGTTCGCTTCATGTTGCCCCCTTCGACAGCGTGTTGTTGGCTACGGGCGGAGGATCACCTCTCGCCCGAGCGCTTCTGCTCGCCGCCGAGCATCTTGCCGTTCGGCAGGACGATCGAC
This sequence comes from Gammaproteobacteria bacterium, assembly GCA_030038645.1. Taxonomy (GTDB): domain Bacteria; phylum Pseudomonadota; class Gammaproteobacteria; order Steroidobacterales; family Steroidobacteraceae; genus JASHUC01. The sequence goes on along the minus strand of JASHSR010000203.1, from coordinate 12,936 downwards.
ACGTACTGCCCGCCCGGCGTCCCGTCGCGCAGCGGCCGCACCGTCACCGTAACCTTATCCCCGGGCTTGATGGTCGTGCGCCTCCAGCCCACGCGGACGAGATTGTTGGGACTGTTCATCTCGACCGCCCACACGGAGGTGGTGCCATCCTTGTTCGGGACGCTCACTTTGAAGTTGGAATGCGGATTCGACCAGTGAAAGTCGATGACCGTCCCGGACACCGTCACCTTTCGGGACAGGTCGAACATGGCCCCGGAGTGGTGGACGTAGGCGGGCGTCGAGAACAGCACGACGATCGCGGCGAAGCCGGCCGTCGTCCATCCTGCGGTAAGGCGCCGCGTGCGCTTCGCGCTTTCGCAAGCTCGCGGCAGCGCAGGCTGGTGAGTGTTCATCGTCTCGCTCCTGATCGCTCTCACTTCGGCTCCGTCGGAGACGGCCCTCGGCCGCAGGCGAGCGGCCGCTGGCTCCGGCGCAACGGTTGACTCATCAATGATACTCGCGGCCGTCCTCAGCTGCCATCCACCCGGCGGCGCATTACGGAAATCGTCCGCTCGTTCGTCATAGGGCCGATGGGAGGGGGCGCTGCGCGTCTCGGCGATGCGCCGCCGCCACAAACCGACAAGAGTAACGAACTCGAAGGGGAAAGCATGGTCCAGTTCAACGGTGCGGACTCTCGGGGCGCATGCGCACGGGCGCCGCGGCCATTCCTCTTCATGTCCTTAGGGCTCCTGCTGCCCCTCGCATCCTTTGCGGTGATCGCCTCGGCCGCCGACGCTCAAGCCGTTTCGGGCACAGGGGCTCCGGCACTGCTCGCGCAAGCCGCGCCCGATCAGGGCACGGGGACGGCCGGCGCCGGCCAGTCCCAAACACCGGGCACCACTACGGCACCAGGCACGACCACCACTACAACACCCGGCGCTCCTACGAAGGAAAATAGCGCGGCGCTTTCGGAGGTCGTCGTAACGGGCTCACGCATCGAGCGGTCGACGTTCAACACGCCGAATCCCGTCACGGTGCTGAATTCTCAGGACATCGCCAATCTTGGAATCACCAACGTCGGTGAAGTGCTGGGAGAATTGCCGCAAAACTCCAACTTCTTCGCCGCCAACAACGTCGGCCTGGGCAACTTCAACGTCGGTGCGCAGCTCGCGAACCTGCGCGGCCTGAATCCCTTCTTCGGAACCCGCACGCTGACCCTGGTCGACACCGAGCGTTTCGTCGAGCAAGCCACCGGCGGCGGAGTGGACGTGACACTCATCCCCTCGATGCTGGTCGCGAGGACCGAAGTGGTCACCGGGGGCGCCTCCGCCGTTTACGGCTCCGACGCCATCGCCGGAGTGGTCAACATCATTCTCGACAAGAAACTCGAAGGGTTCAAAGGCCAGGCCGATTATGGCCAGACCTACCATCACGACGGCGGAGATCCTCACGTCTCGGTGGCTTACGGCACCGACCTCGGGGAGCGCGCCCACCTGATCGCAGGCGCCGAGTTCGAGAACTCGGAAGACATCGGCATCTGCGCGCAGGTGCGCGACTGGTGCAAGTCGAACACTGCGATGTACACCAACACCGGGTACGCCACGAACGGGCTCCCACATTACATCATCGGCCCCAACGGGACGGCCGCCAACCAGAGCGAGACCGGCGTTTTGACGCCGTGCTCTGTTCCGACGAGCGTCTGCATCCCGACCGGGCCGCAGTATATTTTCAACTCCGCAGGCACCGCGGCCTCACCTTTCAATCCGGGCCTATACGCCGACGGCGCCAGCACCTTCGGGTACAGTCAAGGCGCAGGCGCTACGGGTATCGGCGCCTACGACGGCACGACGATCAAACCGGCGGTCAAGCGCTATACGGGTCTTACCGAGTTGGACTACCAGCTCACGGACAATCTGAGCTCCTTCCTGCAGTTCGATTACGCCCGCAGCGAGGCGGTGAATCCGGTAGCCAACGGCGCCATCGGCCCCATCGCGCTCGAGGTCGCCTCCGGCGTCTACGTGCCCCTCAGCAGCCAGATCAACTACAACAACCCCTATCTGCCTGCGCAATTCCAGCCCGGTGGCGCCGATGCGCTGTCACCCTCCATACCGATTCCGTCGGCCGCACTCTGTAGTCCCGCTCCCTACCCCTGCGGGAATTCGCTCGGGGGAGCGCTCCTGGGCTTCAACATGAATGCGCTCGATCCGGCGCGCAACGTGACTCACGACCACGTCGAGCGTGTCACGGGTGGGCTCAATGGCGCCATCTCCTCGACCTGGAACTGGGACTCGTACTTCGAGTACGGCCAGAACTACAACGCCCAGGCGCTGTACAACAACGTCGTCGGCACCTTCCTGCAGAACGCGCTGGATGCCGTCGTGGATCCCACGACGGGCCAAATCGTTTGCGCCTCGGGTGCTCCCGGCTGCGTTCCGCTGGACCTCTTCGGCAGCAACAATGCCAATCCCGCGGCACTCGCCTACGCGTTCCGCACGCTCTACGAATTCTCGACGCTCAAGCAGTACGTCCTGTCGGGAAACGTGCGTGGCGACCTGTTCAGCGGCTTCGGTGCGGGCGCGGTCAAGATGGCATTGGGCCTGGAGGCGCGCCGGGACACGGCCGACGTGACTCATGACCTTCAGGATCAGCCCTGGTATGACGAGTACTTCTTGAGTTACGGCCTCGACTACGCGGGGAGGATCGACGTGGCCGAGGGCTATACGGAGATCGACGTGCCGGTGCTCAAGGATCTTCCGTTCGCCAAGTACCTCGATTTCGACGGCGCGATACGCGAGACCAGCAATACGAACACCGACCAGACCTACGGCTCCACGACCGACGGCGAGTCGGTGACCCATCGCATCCCCAGCTGGAAGCTGAGCGGGATCTGGGATGTGAGCGACTGGTTGCGGTTCCGCGGAACGCGCTCGCGCGACGTGCGCGCACCGTTCTTCCGTGAGCTGTATGAATCGTACGCCGTCACGGCCGGTGGACCGTTCGGCACGGTCGTCAATCCGGTCAACAACCAAAGCGAGGTGGTCACCGCTCTGACGGGCGGCAACATCAATCTCGAGCCCGAGACGGCCGATACCGAGACACTCGGCATCGTACTCGCGCCGAAGTCGGGTCCGCTCAGCGGCTTGCAATTCTCCACCGACTGGTACCGAATCGTCATCAACAATCCGATCGCCGGACCGCCGTTTGGACTCGGTGTGCAGAACATCGTGAACCTTTGCTATGCGGGCCAGCAGGCGTTCTGCAATCGCATCGTCTTCGGAACGCCCGGTGACTTCGGCACGATCGAGACGGTGAACAACACGGCGGTGAACCTGGGTCGTTACGAGGTACGGGGCGTGGACTTCGAGGCCGACTACCGCCTGCCGCTCGAGAATCTCCACAGCAGCTTCCGCGGCGACCTCAATTTCCGGTGGCTGACTTCGTTGCTTTACAACATGACGGTCGACGACGGTCTCGGCTCCCCGCCGGTCGACTATGCGGGTCAGACAGGCCCGACCGCCGCATTCGGAGGCTTCAACACCTCGCCGCGCTGGCAGTCGAATTTCTTCACGACCTACGCCGTCGGTCGGCTGACCACGACGGTGCAGGTTCGATGGATAGGCCCAGGCATTTATGAGGCGGTCACCGCCTTTGGTGGTACGCCGATCGCGCCGGGTGATCCGGGCTATTCAACGACCAACCCGAACAGCATCAACACGAATTCGGTGGCGGGTGCGTACTACGTGAACCTATCCGGGTCATATGATCTGACCAACAATGTGTCGCTCTTCGCGACGATCAACAACCTGTTCAACAAGTCTCCGCCGGTCGCGCCGGGCGGTAACGGGTATCCGACGAACCCGGTGTACTTCGACACGTACGGTCTGTTCTGGAGGGTGGGCGTCCGCGTCAAGTTCTGACGCCACGCGTGCCGCGGGTTGGGCCACCGGGCCGCGCGGCCCGGCGCGTCGTGCAGCTTCAGCTGCGCTTCAGGCTCGGCATGGGCGGCATCACTGGAGGCGTCGCGCGCCCGCCGAGCGCCAACCGGTCGAGTCGGCGCCACACGGCGGCGAGGCGCAGATAGGCCGCCTCATGGCGCGGACTCGCGGAGCGCCAGCGTACGAATCGGCTCCATAGTCTTCCGCTCGGCTCGCGCGCGTCGAGCCGCGCGAGCCAGGCACTCGCCTCGGCCTCGATACGGCTCGCCGGCGGAGGCGTCCTCCTGGACGCCGAGGAAGGCTGCACAAAGCCGTACACCATTCGCGGCATGCTTCTCGACCGTGTTTTCCGTGATGCCGAGCCGCGCCGCGATCTCCTTCTGCGACAGCCCATAGAGCTTGCGCAGCGTGAGCACTTCACGGCAGCGTGCGGGCAGCCGCTCGATCGCCCTCGCCAGGAGCTCGAGCTCCTCGCGGGCGCTCAGCTGCTCGTACGCACTCGGGCTCTCGTCTAAGACGCTCGTCGCCCCCGTTTCCGGCAGAGGCTCGCGGAAAATATGCCGTTCCCGCCGGCTCCACTCGAGCGCGAGGTTGCGGGCGGCGGCAAAAAGGAATGCATGCGGCGAGCGGATCGCGTTGAGCTCCCGATCCGGCAGGCTCAGGAGCCGGGCATAGGTCTCCTGGATGCCGTCCGCGACATCGAAGGGCGCCCTCAAGAAGCGCCGCAGATAGGCGCGCAGCCGCATCTCGTGAACGAGGATCTGCTGCGCGAACCAAGTCTGCCTGTCGAATGGAACCATGCCCCTCCACACGGTCATCCGCCCCCCCTGCCGGCTCGGTGCTGCGCCCTCGCGGGCGAGCCACCGAGCATACTCGGCCATCCCCAATTGAGAAGTCAATGCTCGCGCCGCAGATCCCGAGAGCAGCCGCCCCGGCAGCCCCGGCTTGCGCGGAGCGCACGTGCCGCCGGACGCTGGCGGCACAGCGCTTCGGGACGAGCGCCGGCCGGCCCGGCCTCTACTGGCAGTGGACGATGTGCTGCAGCACGTTGCGCCACTCGCACTGGCCGTGAGTGAGGTACCAGTGGAAGGTGAGCGGCGCGTAGAAGAGAAAACCGGCCCACAGCGAGAGGCACATCGCGCCGAGCAGCACCGCCCGCCACGCTCGCAGCACCGGCCAGCGCTCGGCAGCCTCGGCCGCGACGAGCGGCACGAGGCAGAATGTGAGCAGCAGCGCGATGAAGTAGTGGTACAGATACATCACGCGCTGCGTCCCGAGGTAGACGTGCACCGCCATGAACACGAGATACTGCAGAGCGAGCATGACCATCAGCGCGCGGCGCTCGGGGCGCGCCAGCGGCGCACCGAGCGGCCCTGGGGTAATTGGCTGCGGAACGAGCGTCGTCGGCGCGCGCGGCAACTCGGCCCGCGGCACTGCGGCGATGGGCAACCGGCGGAACGGCAGCGCGGCGATGAGTCCGAGCGCGCCGACGAGCGCCGCAAGGCCGAGCAGCCATCCGACGGGGTTGCCGGCGAGCTGCACGTACGCCGTCTGCTTCCCGGTCGAGTCCCAACGATAGTTGATCGCTCCACGTTGCAGCGGCCAGTCGAGCGGCTTCGAGCCGTTCGGATCGGTCCGCGGCACGCCCTTGAAATCGGCCGTCATGAACCGGCTGTAGTCCCGGGTCGCGGCCCAGACCACCGCGGGCGACAGCGGTCGCTCGCGGTGCAGGTAGGCCGAGTAGGGGCTCGAGATGAACGCGAGATCCTTGCGGCCGGCGGGACTTGCCGGATCGGGCGGAAGGCGGTTGATCGCGACGTGGAGCGTGAAGACGGCCGCGATCGCCGCGAGGCAGCCGCCGGCCATGACGGCGCCGTCGCGCGCCGCCGCGAGGAGCAGACGAGCTCTCGGCGCGGAGCGCCACCCGATCCCGATGCGCCTCGCGATCAGCATCGCTCCGAGCAGCGCGAGCACCGCGGCATTCACCTTCACCGCGACGGCGAGCCCGAAGGCGACGCCGAAGAGCAGCTCGAGCCGGGGCGAGCTGCGCCCGCCGCGCCGCGCGCTCACCACGAAGCACAGAAGCGCCGCGAGCACGAACGCGATCTGGAATGCGTCGAGCTGCGCGGCGCGGAACTGCACGATGAATGCGTTCTCGAACACATAAAGATTGCCGAGCGCGAGAGCGGCGAGCGTCGACTGCGTGAGGGCGAGCATCAGCGCGAAGAACAGCACCGCCCCGAGCACGGCGAATACCCCGGGCGCGAGCCTCACGCCCGCGAAGGAGTAGCCTCGAGGAATCTTCTCGCCCGCAATCTGCTTATCCCACCCCACGGGCCGCGTATCGATCCCGCGATTCGGATGGAGCAGCGCATCGCCTGCCGCGATCAGCGCAAGCCCGAGCGGCGGATGGCTCGCGAACTGCGCGATGCCCTCCTCGTAGCGCTCGACGGAGGTGAGGTAGTAGCTCTCATCCCAGATCGGATGAGCGGGCCGGCCGAGGCCCGCGAGGAAATTGACCGATGCGGCCAGAGCGACGAGCGCCGCTGCCGCAGCAACGCCGGTACGGCGCTGCGCACCCGCCGCGAGGTATCCCCTGGTCCGCGACAGGCTCAATTCGCGCTCGCCAATCTCTCCGGAGCCTCTTCGGGCACGGGCGTGCCAGATACGGACTCTGGCGTGACGGACATGGGCTCGGTCCCCACCGACACGGACTCGGGTGTGACGGACACCGGCTCGGGCCTCGCGGATGCGGACCCGGCTGCGCGATGCGGCTCGCGCCGCGGCAGAGCCCCGTGGCGGCGCACGACCTCGACGGTGCCCTCGATCGTGAAGATGAAGCCCTCCGGACCGATCTCGATCTTCTTCGCGCCGCTGCGCGGCAGCGGGATGCGGCACTTCCAGCAGTAGCGAATGAAGGCCGCGGCGAGAATGGGCAGCTCGAACCTGCGGCTGTCGGCCGACTCCGTTCCGCGGCGCTGCACGACGACCAGCAAGCCGGGCTGCGGCTCCGATTCGATCTGCGCGTCGATGATCACTCCGAAAGCAAGCGAGCCGCCCTGCTCGCAGTCGAGCTCGAGCACCGCATCGACCGCCGTATCGAGGGGCAGCACGAGCTTGCGGATTTCGTGGACCTGGACTTTTGCCATGGGGTGAGCGGTCTCGCCAGCTGGACTCGATGAAACTTGCAGCGGCGGCGCATCATCCGCCGTGAGCAATGTCACGCCTGCGGCAATCCCTTGCCGCCGGCGTCGCACAACCGCGACGCAACCTGCATTCCGGCCGCGTGGAAACGGGGCTTCCGAGCGCATTCCGCCCCTTTGCCGGCGGGCGCCCGGGGCTTGCCGCCCCGGCGCACGGCCAGCGGCGGCGAGGGTAGAAGGTCGAGCCCTTGGGCACAAGGGTGGCCCCCGCGGACCGCCGCTCGGCGAGGGTCGGCCACTCAGCGAGGATCGGCAACTCAGCGAGGATCGGCAACTCGGCGAGGATCGGCGGCTCGGCAACGTCCCGCCGGCCGGCGGGGACCCGGCCGCCGCTCGGTCATGGCAGGGCATGAAGCTGATAAACTCGACGGCAGCGCAAGGCCCACGAGCGGACCATGACTGCCCATTCAGAGCTCAAGCTTTACATCGACGGCGAGTGGATCGGCGCCGGCAAGCGGCGGGTGCACCGAGTAGTCAACCCGGCGACCGGCGGAGCGCTCGGCGACCTGCCGCTCGTCGATGCGACGGACCTCGACCGGGCGCTGCACGCCGCCGATCGCGCCTTTCGCCAGTGGAAGCGCTCGACCACCGAGGAGCGCGCAAGAGTCCTCAAGGGCGCAGCGCAGCTCATTCGCCAGCGAGTGGACCACATCGCGCGGGTCGCCACGCTCGAGGAAGGCAAAACTCTCACCGAGACCCGCCTCGAGGCGCTCGTCACGGCGAACCTCTTCGAGTTTTACGCGGAGGAATGCCGCCGCACCTACGGCCGCGTGCTCGTTCGTCCGACGGGCACCCGCTCCCTCGTCGTCAAGGAGCCGGTCGGCCCGGTCGCAGCTTTCGCGCCGTGGAATTTCCCGATCGGCAATCCGGGACGCAAGCTCGGCGCGCCGGTCGCGGCGGGCTGCTCGGTCATCTTGAAGCCGGCCGAGGAAGCCCCGGCTTCGGCCATCGAGGTGGTCCGCGCGCTGGTCGACGCGGGGCTGCCGGCCGGCGTCGTGCAGCTCGTCTTCGGCGTTCCCGACGAGGTCTCGAGGCATCTGCTCGCCTCGCCGATCATCCGCAAGCTCTCGTTCACCGGCTCGACCGCCGTCGGCAAGCACTTGCTCGCGCTCGCCGCCTCGACGGTCAAGCGGACGACGATGGAGCTCGGTGGCCATGCTCCCGTCATCGTATTCGACGACGCGGACCTCACCCGCACGGTCGAGCTGCTCGCGGCCTCGAAGTGCCGCAATGCCGGACAGGTCTGCGTCTCCCCGACCCGCTTCTATGTGCAGCAGGGCATCTACGAGCGGTTCGCCGCGGCCTTCACCGAGCGCCTTCGCAAGGTCAATGTCGGCGACGGCCTGGTCGAGACGACCCAGATGGGCCCCATGGCGAACCCGCGCCGCCCGGCGGCGATGGAGAGGCTCATCGCCGATGCGGTCGCGTGCGGGTCGAAGCTCCGCACGGGCGGCGAGCGACAGGGCAAGGAGGGCTTCTTCTGGCAGCCCACGGTGCTCGCCGATGTTCCCGCGAGCGCCCGCATCATGAGCGAGGAGCCCTTCGGACCCGTCGCCGTCCTCACTCCGTTCTCGACCTTCGAGGAGGCGGTGGAGCACGCAAACCGCCTGCCCTACGGTCTCGCCGCCTACGCGTTCACGGAGTCCGCCAAGCGTGCGATGCTGATCGGCGATGCGATCGAGGCCGGCATGGTCGGCATCAACACCGTGGGAATGGCCGCGGCCGACTCTCCGTTCGGCGGCGTGAAGGAAAGCGGCCACGGCGCGGAGGACGGTCCCGAGGGCCTCGACGCGTGCCTCGTCACCAAAGCGATTCACCAAGCGTGAGCGCCGCCGTGGAGCAGCCGCTCGGATCCTCTGGCCAAGCGCCAAGTGCCGCCCAGCCGCCGCCCGGATCGGCAGGGCAACCGCTCGCGCCGAACGCGCCGGCCGCCCCGAACGCCCAGGATGCGGCGGCGATCACGGCCGCGACGGCCGCTCTCATCACCGGGTGCTGGAGCACGCAGGTGATCCACGCAGCCGTGCGGCTCGGTATCGCCGACCGTCTCGGCGCTGGACCCACGAGCAGCGAGGCTGTGGCGCAGGCCGCCGGCACGCACCCGGGAGCGACGTTCCGCCTGCTGCGGGCACTCTCGGCTCTCGGCCTCTGCAACGACCTCGGCGGCAACCGCTTCGAGCTCACGGAAGCGGGACGGCTGCTGCGCACGGACTCGCCCCAGTCGCTCGCGGGGCTCGCGCGCCACTGGGGAAGCCGCACGTGGTCGACTTTCGCGCATCTCGAGGAGACGGTCAGGACCGGAGCCGCGTGGCCCGGCGGCGGCCGCGAGGGCTTCACCTCGATAGCCGGCCGGCCCGAGGATGCGGCGATCCTCAATCGCTCCATGGTGGAGCAGACGCTGCAAGTCGCCGGCGCGATTGTCGAGGCGTACGACTTCTCCCGCTTTCGCGACGTGATCGATCTCGGTGGCGGATACGGTGCCCTGCTCTCGGTGGTGTTGAAGGCGTTCCCTCACTTGAAGGGCGCCTCCGCCGACCTCGCCTACATGGAGCCTGAGGCCACGGCCTTCCTGCGCCGCAGCGGCCTCGCCGATCGCGCGAGATTCATCCCCACGGACTTCTTCGCGTCCGTCCCCGCGGGCGCGGACGCCTATCTGTTGAAGTACATCATTCACGACTGGAGCGACGCCGACGCCGCGCAGATCCTGCGCAACGCCCGCGCCGCGGCAGGCGACCGTGCCGTGGTGCTCGTCATCGAGCGAATGCTCCCCGAGCGCGTTACCCGAGCCCCGGAGCACACCGGGGTCGTCCGCGGCGACATTCAGATGATGGTCGTGACCGGAGGACTCGAGCGGACGGAGGCCGAGTACCGGCGGTTGCTCGATGCCGCCGGGCTGCGGCTCGAGCGCGTCGTCCCGACCGCATCGCCCTTCAGCATCCTCGAGGCCCGCGCGGCCGGCTGATCGCCACGCCCGAGCCCGCACTTCGCAGCCCTCGCAACCGGCTCGCAGCCCCGTCGCAGCGCCCTCGCAGCCCCCTCCTCAGCCGCTCCCTCATGCAGAACGCATCGAGCTCCGCCGCGTCGCAGCCCTCGAGGACGCGCGCCTTCTCCGCGCTGTTCCTCATCGAGATGTGGGAGCGCTTCGGCTTCTACGGCATGCAGGTGCTGCTCGTCGTCTTCATGATCGAGTACCTCGGCTTCACCGAGGCGCGCGCGAACCTCACCTGGGGCGCCCTCGCCGCGATGATCTATGCGGTGCCGGTGCTCGGGGGGTGGATCGGCGACAAGGTGCTCGGCGCGCGCCGCACGACGATGCTCGGCGCGATCGTGCTCGCGCTCGGATACGCTCTCCTGTCGGTGCCGTGGGACCGCGTGATCGCGCACGCGTGGGCGACCCCGCTGCTGTTCTTCTCGATGGGCGTCATTGCGACCGGCAACGGCCTGTTCAAGGCGAATCCCAACAATCTGGTCTCGCGCCTGTACGAGGATGATCCCTCGAAGCTCGACGGCGCGTTCACGATGTACTACATGGCCATCAACGTCGGAGCGTTCATCTCGCAGTCGCTGACGCCGTGGATCCGCGTGCACTACGGCTGGCACTGGGCGTTTCTCACGTGCGCGGCCGGCCTGCTGATCGGCCTCGCGCAATTCCACATGCAGCGGCGGCTCGTCGCGCACATCGGCTCGGCGCCGGATTTCAAGCCGCTGCGCCTCGACTGGCTGGCCGCCGTCCTCGGGGGAACGCTCGTGCTCGCGGTGCTCATCGCGCTGGTCGTGCAGCACATCGCGGTCGCCCGCGCGATCGTGTGGCTGTCCGGCCTCGCGCTGCTCGCGATCTTCGCGGTGCTGATCGTCCGCGGCGGGCGCGGCGAGCGCAGCGGCCTCATCGCGATGCTGCTCCTCACCGCCCAGTCGATGCTGTTCTTCATCTTCTATCAGCAGATGTCGACCTCGCTCACCCTCTACGCCCTGCACAACGTCACGCTCGACTTTCTCGGCTATCGCGTGCCGCCCGAGCAGTTCCAGGTGCTCAATCCGTTCTGGATCGCGGTGTTCTCCCCGCTCCTCGCCCTGCTCTACGGCGCGCTCGGCCGGCACGAGCGCGACCTCTCGGTCGCCGGCAAGTACGCGTGGGGCTTCGCGCTGCTCGCGCTCGGATTCTTCGTCTACGCCGTAAGTGGCGCTTACGCCGTTGCAGGCCGCGTGTCGCCCTGGTGGATGGTGTGGGGCTATCTGCTTCAGTCGGTGGGGGAGCTCGCGATCTCCGGTCTCGCCTTCGCGATGGTGTCGCGCTACGTCGGCCCAGCCCTGCGAGGACTGATGATCGGCGCATGGCTCCTCTCGAGCGGCATCGCGCAGTACCTCGGGAGCGATGTCGCCAACTACGCGAGCGTGCCGGCCGGAATCACCGACCCCGCCGCCACGCTGCCGCTGTACACGCACCTGTTTTGGGTGCTCGGCTGGGTGGCGGTCGGCGGAATGGTCGCCGCGATCCTGATGCTGCCCCTTCTGCACCGGCTCGAGGCGAGCCATCGCGCCGCCCAGGCCGCGGCCGGCTCCAGGCCCGCGATGGCGGGTCTTCCGGGCACGTAGCCTCGTGGGCGCGTAGCCTCGTGCGCACGTGGCCTCGTGCGCACGTAGCCTCGCGGGTGCATCACCTCGCCCGCCGCGCCCCCTTACTGACCAGTGCCCTTCACCCGCTCGACCATCTGCAGAATGGGCTTCACGACCTCATCGCTCGCGAGGATGCTCTGATGGTTCGCCTGGGGCAGCACGATGTGCGTGACCTGCGGCAGTCGACCGACGAGACCCTCGCTCTCGTCGAGCCAGCGATCCATGTCCTCGCGCGAGGCGAACGGCCACTTGCCGAGCGGCTTCAGCGCGGTGATCACGACGCAGGGCACTTGGGGCAGCGGCCACGCCTTGCCGGCCTCGTCGAGCGTTGCGGGAAAGGCGGCGAGCTCGCGGCGCGCGCCCGCGGACATCCTGGCCTCGGCGTCCCGCCACTCGCCCGGCGCCGAATCTCGCATCCGCTCGTAGAAGCCCTCGGTCATCGGATCGACGAACACGATGCCCGCCGTCTCGGCCGGGAAGTCGTGCGCGAACACCCGCGTGTAGAGGCATCCGGCCGAGTAGCATACGAGGACGACCGGCGGGTGAATGCCGGCGACGCCGAGCAGCACGCGCAGCTCGCGCGCGGTCTGCTCGGCCGTGGGCGCCTGCGGCCCCGATCCGGAGCGACCGAGGCCCGCCCGCTCGTAGGTGAGCGTCTGGGTCTGCTCGGCGATACGGTCCTGCAGCGCCTGGTACGAGGCGAAGCCGCCCTCGATCCCCGACTCGAAGATCACCGCCGGGCGGCCCTTGCCCCGGATACGGGCCTCGAGCCGGTAGGAGCCGATCGGAATCAGCGCGGGTCTTGATATCAGCCAGGCGATCGAGGAAGTTACGAGGGCGAGCACGCACAGGCTCGCGAGGCGCCAGATTCTTCTTCGTGTGGGTGTCATGGTGAGGCAGGCCGGAGCGCGCGGGCTGGGTGAAGGGAGCACAATAGCTTAACGGAGCCGCCGCAGCCCAACGGAGCGCTGCAGCTCGACGGAGCCGCAGGCTGACGGTGCCGCAGCCCGACGGAGCCGCAGCCTGCACTTCAGATGCGCGGGGAGAGAAACATGTCAGACCGAGAAGAGACGAAGTGGCAAGGGGAAACGAAGCGACGTGCATCGAGCGAGCCCGCCCGACCGAGCGAGTCCGCGCGACCGAGCGAGCCCGCGCGACTGAGCGAGGCGGGCCGCGCGCGCCGCCGCTTCCTCGAGCGCACCGCGCTC
>JASHSR010000202.1 GCA_030038645.1 Gammaproteobacteria bacterium | reverse complement strand
GTGCTCTGGGTCCTCTCCCGGGAGTTTGCGTTCCACATCGGGGGCCGGGATTACGCGATCCCGGGATTCATGGTCTGGGCCGCCATCGTGTATGCCGGCGCCGGCTCCCTGCTCTCCCACTGGGTGGGCAAGAGCCTCATCCACCGCAATGCGGAGCGCTACGCGCGCGAGGCCGAGCTGCGCTTCTCGCTCGTCCGCGTCAACGAGCACCTCGACGGCATCTCGCTCGCCTCCGGCGAGGCGGACGAGACGCGGCGGGTCGAGCTGCATCTCACCGAGGTGCTCGCGGCCACGACCCGCCTCGTGACGGGCCTCACCAACCTCACATGGGTCACCTCCGGCTTCGGCTGGGTGACGCAGGTCGTGCCGTTCCTGGCCGCTGCACCGCTTTATTTCTCGGGCAAGATCTCCCTCGGTGGCCTGATGATGGCCGTACAGGCCTTCAACCAGGCGCAATCGTCGCTCAGGTGGTTCGTCGATAACTTCAGCACCATCGCCGACTGGCGCGCGACGCTGCTGCGCGTTGCGACCTTCCATCGCGCCGTGATCACCACGGACGAGCTGCTGCGCCACGTCGACACCCGCATCGCATACCTCGACGGCGGCCCCGGCCGCATCGTGATCGAGAACCTCGAGGTGGTCTCCCCGGGCGGCCGCGACATGATCAAGGAAAGGAGGGTGGAGGTGAGGAGCGGGGAGCGTGTCCTGATCCTCGGAGAGCCCGGGACGGGCAAGACCCAGCTGTTCCGTGCGCTCGCGGGATTGTGGCCGTGGGGCGCGGGCTCGGTCACCCGGCCGAAGGACGAGCCGATCCTCTACTTCCCGCGCGGCACGCCCTATCTGCCTCGCGGCACCCTTCGCGAGGCGCTCGCCTACCCCCTGAAGGTCGACAGCTTCTCCGAGCCGGCTTACGCGCACGCCCTGCGGCGGCTCGGCCTCGAGCGGCTCGTGCCGCTGCTCGAGGAGACGCGCCGGTGGGATCGCGAGCTGAGCGCGGACGAGCAGCTGAGCCTCGCGTTCGCGCGCCTCGTGCTGCAATCGCCGCCTTGGATCTTCATCGACAATACGTTCGGCTCGCTCGACGGTGACACGCTCGAGCGGGTGATCGACGTCTTCGCCAACGAGCTCGAGCATGCGAGCGTCATCCACATCGGCAGCGCCCAGGCGCGCGACCCGCTCTTCTCGCGCATCGTGCATCTCGTCAAGGCGCCTGCCGTACACTGTGCGACGCCGGCCGACCCTCCCGCGGCGAGGCCGGCGACCGAATCCGCCATCGGCGAATGAGTCCCGCATCCGTCACATGAGCGTACCCCGCGGCATGAGCGCACCCGCCACATGAGCGCCCCGATCGCAGAGAGTCCCGCCGCTCTCGCCCGCCTGCCGGACGAGGAGCTGCTCGAGCGCCTGCAGCGCGAGACGTTCCGCTTCTTCTGGGAAGGCGCTCATCCCGTGAGCGGCCTCGCCCCCGATCGATGCACCACGCGCGAGGCGCCCCACGACGACCTCGTTGCGATCGGCGGCTCGGGCTTCGGCATCATGGCGCTCGTCGTCGCCGTCGAGCGCGGGTGGGTTTCGCGCGAGGCGGCGCTCGAGCGCCTGCGCCGCATGCTCGATGTGCTCGGCCGCGCAACCTGCTACCACGGCGCTTTTCCGCATTTCATGAACGGACGCACGGGCGCGACCATTCCCTTCGGCCGCAAGGACGACGGCGGCGACCTCGTGGAGACGTCCTTCCTCTGCATGGGGCTACTCTGCGCACGCCAGTATTTCGACCGGGACACGCCCGAGGAGCGGAGCCTGCGCCAGAGGATGACAGGCCTGTGGGAAGAGGTGGAGTGGGACTGGTACACGCAGGGCGGGCGCAAGCTCCTCTACTGGCACTGGAGCCCCAACAACGGCTGGGCCATGGATCACGAGATCCATGGCTGGAACGAGTGCCTCATCACGTATGTGCTCGCGGCGTCCTCGCCACGCCATCCGGTCGAGCCGCTCGTCTACCATCGCGGCTTCGCCGCCGGACGCGACTTCCTCAACGGCAAGTCCTACCAGGACATCGAGCTGCCGCTCGGCATGCCCTACGGGGGCCCGCTGTTCTTCGCGCATTACTCCTTCTGCGGCCTCGATCCCCGGGGCCTCGCGGACCGCTACGCCGACTACTGGGAGCAGAACGTGCGGCACGTGCGCATTCACCACGCCTACTGCGCCGCGAATCCGCGAGGCCATCGAGGCTATGGGCCCGCCTGCTGGGGGCTCACCGCGAGCGACGACCCCGATGGATACGCCGCGCACGACCCGGCCCACGACAACGGCACCATCTCCCCCACCGCCGCGCTCTCGAGCTTTCCCTACGCGCCGCGCGAGTCGATGCAGGCCCTGCGACACTTCCTCACGGAGCACGGCGAGCGCATCTGGGGCCGATACGGCTTCACGGACGCGTTCTGCGAGAGCCGCCACTGGTACGCGGACACCTTTCTCGCCATCGATCAGGGACCGATCGTCGTCATGATCGAGAACCATCGCACGGGACTGCCGTGGAGGCTCTTCATGAGCGCACCGGAGGTGCTCTCGGGGCTGCGCGCGCTCGGCTTCTCGAGCCCGCACCTCGACGGAGCGCCCACGGCGCGCGCCGCGGCGGCGTCGGGTCGCGGCGGGCCGGCTCCGAGTCCGCGTCGCGCCGGAGCAGGCTCCGCTCCGGACCGCACCGGACCGGGTCCCGGTCCGGAGCGCGCCGGACCGACCCCGGGCTGATGGAATCGCTCGATTCCTGGGTCGACCGCCAGTACCGCCACGCCGCGACGGCGATGCTTCGCAGCATCTCGCCTCTCGGGCTCGTCAAGACGCGACCAGGCTTTGGCCAGACCATCGTCGCGAAGCGCGGCGCCGTCGTCGCATCGCCGGTCCTCGCCGCCTACGATCCGGAGCCGGACTACTTCTTCCACTGGTATCGCGACTCGGCTGTCGTCATCGATGCGCTGCGCCAGCTCTTCGAAGATGGGCTCGTGCCGAGCGCGCCCGGCCACTTCGCGGACTTCGTGCATTTCAGTCTCGCGCTCCGGGATCTCGACGGCCGCGCGCTCGTCGCCGCGCCCGAGTGGCGCGCGCGGGTTCGGGAGGACTTCAGGCGATTCCTGCGCTCGGACGCGGAGCTCGCGGCGGTTCACGGAGACGCCGTCGCGGCCGAGACTCGCGTCAACCCG
>JASHSR010000201.1 GCA_030038645.1 Gammaproteobacteria bacterium | reverse complement strand
GCCCGTACGTCGGAGCGATGATCGAGCAGACCTGCCACGCTGCTGTGCGAATGCGGCCGTAGAGCGTGCGGACGCCCGTCGGGGTCGAGAGGTCGAGATCGGCAAAGTGCACCACCTGGGCCGACGCTCCCGGCTGAGCCTCAACGGGCGCCGCGGCGAAGGACGGCGCGGAGAGTGCAACTGTCGCGGCCACGACTGTGATGGCCGATGCAAACCTGAGCTGCGTGTTCATGATCGATCTCCCATATGTTTGGTTGAGACATCGGACGACGACAGCTTTCCTCAGGCTCCGCGTCGAATCTTGAATCCTTGCTGAAACGTCTCTGAATTATTTCTAATAGGTCTATAATTCACGCCATTCGCCGCCCTGAGCGGACCTGCGGCAGGCACGACCCGCATGGACCTGGTACGCGTCGGTCCTTTCGAGCTCTATCCGTCCGAGCGGATGCTTCGTGCCGGAGGCCAGCGCGTCGAGCTCGGCGCGCGAGCTTTCGATCTGCTTTTGATCCTCGTCGAGAACGCCGGTCGACTGGTTACCAAGTCGACCCTGCTCGATCGCGTGTGGCCCGGGCTCGTCGTCGAGGAGAACAACTTGCCGACGCAGATCGCGAGCCTGCGGCGCACGCTCGGCGCTCACGCGATCCGCACGGTGCCGGGTTTCGGCTACCGCCTCGAGCTCGCCGTCTCAGCCGTCTCGCCTGCCTCGGCCGTCTCGTCCCCCTCGCCCGACAGCGCTTCCGCGCCCGCTCCACCGACCTCAAAGCCGGAGTCGCCGCGACTCACCGTCTCGCGCCACCCCTGGCCGGACCGGCTTGGACCGCTGCTCGGTCGCGACGAGGACGTGCGCAACGTCCAGGAGGCTTTGAGGCGATCGTGCCTCGTGACGATCGTGGGCATCGCGGGCGTCGGCAAGACTCGGCTCGCGCGCGAGATCCTCGTGCGGGAGGCGCAGAAGTCCGCCACCACCGCGTGGGTGCCGCTCGCCCCGCTCGAGGAGGTGCGGCTGGTCCCGTCCGCCATCGCCCTCGCGCTCGGGCTGTCGCTGCCGGAGAGCGTCGACGGATTCGTCGCGCTGGGCCAAGCGCTCGAGAGCGTATCGGCTCTGCTGATTCTCGACTGCGCGGAGCGCCTCGCCGAGAGCCTCGCAACGCCCCTCGCAGAGCTCGTGTCGCGGACCGAGGACGCGCGCGTGCTGGTGACGAGCCAAGTCCCTCTCGGCGTCGCGGGGGAGATCGTCTATCGCTTGTCGGCGCTTCCGGTCCCCGAGCCGGGGACGCCGCACGAGGACGCCGCGCGGTATGCGGCCGTCGCGCTGTTTGCAGCGCGGGCCGCGGCGGCGGACCGCCAATTCAAGCTGTCGGCCGCGAACGCGGCGCTCGTCATCGAGATTTGCAGGCACCTCGACGGCATTCCCCTCGCGCTGGAGCTCGCCGCGGCCCGCGTGCCGGCGCTCGGGCCCGCCACCTTGCTCGAGCGGCTCGACGATCGGTTCCGACTGCTGCGGCTCGCCGGGCGGCCTTCCCATCCGCGCCACGGCACGCTGCACGCGGCATTCGAATGGAGCTACAACCTGCTCGCGCCGCCGGAGCAGCGGGCGCTGAACCGGCTCGCCGCGTTCGCCGCGAGCTTCTCGCTCAACGCCGCCGCGACCTGTGTCGCGGACGAGACCGTCGACACCGCCGAGGCGATCGACCTCGTCGCACGGCTGGTCG
The DNA here is from genome assembly GCA_030038645.1 of Gammaproteobacteria bacterium. Taxonomy (GTDB): domain Bacteria; phylum Pseudomonadota; class Gammaproteobacteria; order Steroidobacterales; family Steroidobacteraceae; genus JASHUC01. Next base: position 1,078 of record JASHSR010000201.1, on the reverse strand, counting down.
ATCGCTCGCTCGTCACCGTCCTCGCCCTCGACCCGCCGCGCTATGCGCTGCTCGAGACCGCACGCCACTACGCTCTCGCGCAGCTCGCGGCGAACGCGGAGCTCGAGGTCGCGCGGGGACGCATGGCCGCGACGATGCGCGACCTGCTCGACCGCGCCTACGAGGAGTACTGGTCGCTCGATGAGGCCCTCTGGCTGCATCACTACAAGCCCGAGCTCGCCAACGTGCGCGCCGCGCTCGATTGGGCTGCGAGCCACGACCGCTCGCTCGCCATCGCGTTATTCGGGTCGGCTTGGCCGCTGTTCCTCGAGACGGACCTCTGCGCGGAAGGCCGCGCTCGCTACACGCAAATACTCGCCCATCTTTCGGACAATTTGCCCCGCGGCCGCGTGGGCCGATTCTGGGAGGCAATCGCGACGTACGATTCGGAGCGGCAATTCGAGCGCGCGCAGTACGCCGCCGAGCTTGCGGCCCTGCACGCCGAGGCGAGCGACACGCGCGCGCGCTACTACGCGCTGATGCAGCTCGCGCTCAGCTCGCGCGCCACGACCGGCGCGCGCTCGGCTTTCGACGCCGGCCGGGCGCTCGAGGATCTCGCGTGGCCGGCGCGACTGCTGGCCCACGGCGCGATCGTCGAAGGCGCGCTGTTGACGAGCTCCGGGCAATTTCTCGAAGCCCGCGCCGCATACGAGCGCGCCGTCCGGCTCGCGTTGACGACGAGCGAGCGACAGGCGCTCGCGGCGACCGTCCGCATCGTCGAGCTCGACGTCGCGTGCGGCAGCACCGGCGCGGCTCTGCAATTGGCGCGGCCGATGGCGGTGAGCCTGCGGCATCTCGGGCGCCTGGAGACGCGATTCGAGCTGCTGGCGCTCACGTTCGCCGCGCTGCTCATTGCCAAGGAGGTGGACGAGGCGCGCGCGACGGGCGCGGAGCTCTACGAGCTCGCCCTGCGCCTCAACACGAGCAAGCTCTACACCGCGCTCGACGCCATGGCCCTGCTCGCTTGCGAGGAGCGCCGCTTCGAGGCGGCGGCGCGCATCGCAGCCTGCTCGCACGCCGCGCACGAGACGCGTGGGCC
>JASHSR010000200.1 GCA_030038645.1 Gammaproteobacteria bacterium | reverse complement strand
TCGAAGGACAACGCATGAGCGACAGCATGAGCGACGGCACCCTCGCGATCGAGCTCGACGGAGTCGAGAAAGCCTATCCGTACTTCCGGCTGCAGGACGTTCGCATGCGGCTCGAGCCCGGGGAGATCATGGGCTTCATCGGGCCGAACGGCGCGGGCAAGTCGACGACGATCCGCATCCTGATGGGACTCGTGCGTCAGGACCGCGGCGAGGTGCGCGTGCTCGGGCACGCGATTCCTGCGGAGCAGGCCGCGGCGAAGCGGGACATCGGCTTCGTATCGGAGGAGATGCGCCTGTACGGGCGCATGACGCTGCAGTGGCACATGGATTTGGTCGCGCGGTGCTATCCCGGATGGGACGCTCAGTACGCGCGGGCGCTGCTCAGCCGATTCGATCTGCCTGCCCAGCAGATCGCGAAGCGCCTCTCGCACGGGCAGCACATCAAGGCGATGCTGCTGCTCGCGCTCGCCCGCCGCCCGCGGTTGCTGGTGCTCGATGAGCCGATGACCGGGCTCGACCCGGTCGCGCGGCACGAAGTGCTCTGCGAGCTCATGGAGGTCGTCACCGACGAGAGCCGCTCCATTCTCTTCTCCTCGCATCACACGCAGGACGTGGAGCAGATCTCCGATCGGATCACCTTCATCGACCGGGGGCGGATCATCGAGTCGAGCGACAAGGAAGCGTACCTCGAGCGCTGGAGGCGGCTGCACCTCGAGCTGCCGGCCGGCGGGCAGCTGCCGATACGTCCCGGAGTGATCGACGTGCGGGCGAGCGGCGGCCGCTCGAGCGTCGTCACCACCAATGCCTTCACGCCGGAGCTGGAGACAGTCTACGAGGCGGCGGGAGCTCGTGTGTGCGAGATCCAGCGCATGACGCTCGAGGAGATCTTCGTCGCCGAGGTCATGGCGAGCCGCAAGGAGCGCGTCGCATGAGCCACTCGATGGTATGGCAGTTCGTCGCCAAGGACGTGCGGCTCAACTTCGGACTGACAATCGGATCGCTCGTCATCGGCCTCGCCGCGCTCATCCTGTCGCGCTTCGGTGATGCAGCGGGTTACGCGGGACTCATTCTGCTCATCACCGGCATGGTCATCCAGGGCGTCTTCATCTGCATGACTTCCATCGTCGGTGAGCGCAAGGAACGGGCGCTGTTGTTCGCGCTGAGCTTTCCGATGTCGACCGCGCAGTACACGGTAGCGAAGTTGATTGCCGCCATTGCATCGTTCCTAGTGCCGTGGGTCGTCATCGCCGCCGGGGGCCTCGTCATGCTGCACGTCTCGTCCGTTCAGCATGGACTCGTGCCGGTGGCCGTGCTCACCTGGATATTCCTGTTCGATCAGTTCTTCCTGATTCTCGGCGTCACGCTCTGCAAGGAATCCGAGGCCTGGCACAGCTCGACCGTCGTATGGATCAGCACCTCGATCAGCTTTTTCTTCTACTTCGTCCTGCGCGTGCCCTCCATTCGGTCGACCATGAATGGACCCATCGCAGTATGGAGCTCGGCGGTATTCGTGATCCTCGCGGTCGAGATCGGCTTCGCAGCGCTGCTCGCCGCGCTCGTCGCCTGGCATCTGACGCACCGGCGAGAGTTCATCTGAAAGCACGGAGACCGGTCATGATCGCGAACGACATCGATCGCAGCGAGCGCAGCGACTCGCGCGCCTCGCCGGCCGTGAGACGCTTGACAGGTGTTATGGTTATATAGAACACTACCACTGGGTACCGTATGCCTACGTCCCTTCCTATCCGACCCGGCCGATGTCCGCTTCGCGCGTGCTCCGCGCCTATCTCGTCGAGGCTCCTCATCGGCCTGGTCTACGTGCGCCGGCTCGCGCGGGTGGGCTGACGTGCGCCCGCGGGCTGGTGACTCGACTGTCCGTCCGCCCCCGGGCGCGTCTGTCGAGAGAATCCAGGCATTCGTCGCACCATGAATCACGCGTCACAAACGTCCGGTATCTTCGCCCCGCAGTCGGTGCAGCCCAGAGCGTCGCGCGCGGGTACAAGCGCTCAGCCCCTCCTCCACATCTAACGCAGCCATGGCCATCATCCGAGGTCCGAACGAACTGCTCGCTTGCGCCGGCGCGACCCTGACGCTCGCCCTCTCGGCCTGCGCCGTCGGGCCGAACTATCGCCCCCCGGCCCGGCCCACGCAGGACGGATATACCCACGAGGGACTGCCGGCGCAGACCGCATCCACCGGCGTCACGGGCCCGGGCGGCGAAGCGCAGCGCTTCGAGCTCGGCCGCGACTTGACGGGGCAGTGGTGGACGTTGTTCGGCTCGGCCAAGCTCGACACATTGATGCGGAAGGCGATGGCGAGCTATCCGGACATCGCCGCCCAGCAGGCCGCGCTGCGCGAGGCCCGCGAGAACGTGCGAGCCGAGCAAGGCAACTTCCTGCCGCAGTTCGAGGGCCTGGGGAGCGCCATGCGGGCGCAGACGCCCGGCGCGCTGTACTTCCCGGGCTTTCCCAACTTCATTGAGAACTTCTTTTCCGCCACGGTGAACGTCACCTACACGTTCGACTTCTTCGGGAAGGAGCGGCGCACCGTCGAGGGATTGAAGGCGCAAGCCGTGCGGCAGGGTTTCGTGCTCGAGGCGAGCTATCTGTCGCTCACGTCCAATGTCGCCACCCAGGCGATCCAGGTCGCCTCCGTGCGCGACCAGATCGCCGCGACGCGCGACATCATCGCCATCGAGGAGCAGGAGCTCAGCGTCGTCCAGCGCCGCTACCAGCTCGGCAGCCAGACTCGCGCGGACGTTCTCCT
>JASHSR010000199.1 GCA_030038645.1 Gammaproteobacteria bacterium | reverse complement strand
CTCGTCGGCCGCACTCGCCTGCACCGGGCGATCGACCTCGTCGGCCGCTGGTCGAACATCGACGTCTTCATGGTATCCATCCTGGTCGCGTTGGTTCAGTTCGGCGAGCTCACCCGCGTGCGCGTGGAAAGCGGCATGATCGCGTTTGCGGCGGTCGTGATCGTGACGATGATCGCCGCCAGGTCCTTCGACAGCCGGCTGATGTGGGACGCGGCGGGAGAGCGAGCGTGACGAGCGGGGGCGGAGAGCGGGATCGCGGGGAGAGTGACGGCGGGCGGGACGCCGGCGGGCCGCCCGCCGGCCGCCAAGAGGGTCGCGGCCACGAGGCTCGCGGTCGGGATGCGAGCGGGCAAAGCGCGGACGGCCCGCGCGCGGGCGGCGCGGCACACGCCGAGGCGGCCTTGCGCCCGCGCTCGTGGCTCTCGTGGGTCTGGCTCGTGCCCGTCATCGCCGCGTGCGTCGTGCTGTGGCTCGCCTGGCGCAGCCTCGCGGCGCGTGGCCCGCAGATCACGATCGCCTTCACCGACGCGGGCACCCTGCAGCCGGGGCAAACCCCCATCAAGTACAAAGGCGTCAACGTCGGCATCGTGGAATCCGTCGGGCTGACGCCCGATGTGTCGAAGGTCCTGGTGCACGCGCGGATGACACGCGCGATCGAGCCCTATCTCGCGACCGGCGCCCGATTCTGGATCGTCCAGCCGCGCGTCGGTGCGCAGGGGATCTCGGGCCTCACGACGCTCGTCTCCGGCGCCTACATCGAGATGTATCCGGGTCGGGGCGAGGCGCAGCGGGACTTCACGGGGCTCGTCGAGCCTCCGGTGCTGCAGCCCGACACGGCGGGGACGTTCTTCACGCTCCTCGCCCCGGATGTGAGCTCGCTCATCCCGGGCGCTCCCATCACTTTTCGCGGCGTCGCCGTGGGCGAGATCGAGGGCTCCTCGCTCGCGCCCTCGAACATGCAGGTCGAGATCTACGCGTTCGTGCGCGCTCCGTACGACCGCCTGGTGCATCCCGAGACGCGCTTCTGGAGCGTCGCGGGCATCGACTTCACCGCCGGGTCGGGCGGCCTGCAAGTGCGGGTGAGCTCCTGGCAGCAGCTGCTCGCGGGAGGCGTCGCCTTTGATACCCCCGCGCGGGCCATGTCCGGGCCTCCGAGCCCGCGCGACAGCACGTTCCAGCTCTACGACAGCCGCAGCGAGGCGTTCCGCTACCCGCAGGGCAAGCCCCTCTTCTACCGCGTGGAGTTCGCTGAGGACGCGCGCGGCCTGCTGAAGGGAACTCCCGTCGAGCTCGAGGGAACCGGCATCGGCGAGGTCACCGAGACTCGCCTGCTCTACGACCGCCGCCGGCGGGCGCTCTACACGCTCGCGATCCTCGCGATCGATCCCACGGCGCTCGACATACCGGGCATCCCGGAGACGGCGACCGCCGAGCAGGCGCAGGCCGTCGGCGCCGCGCTCGCGAGCCTCGTCTCCCGAGGCCTGCGGGCCCGGCTCGTCTCCTCGAGCCTGCTCACCGGCTCGAAGGTCGTCGCGCTCGACATGCTCTCCGGCGCCCCGCCGGCGAGCATGCGCAGTGTGGCCGGCGTCGCCGAGCTGCCCACCGCGCCGGCCGCGGACATCGACGAGATCCTGCAGAGCGTCGAGAGCACGGTCCAGCACATCGATCGCGCGACGGCGGGGCCGCAGCTCGCTCATGCTCTCACGCAGCTCGATTCGGCGCTCACGCATCTCAACCAGCTGAGCATCGCGCTCGAGCCCGAGACGCAATCTCTCATCACGAGCCTGCGCGCCACCTCCGAGGCCGCACAGCGCACGGCCGACGCGGCCGGCGCCTTGCTCGGCTCGAACGGGAGTGAGAGCGTCGACCTGCCGCGTCTCATGCGGCAGCTGAGCGATGCGGCGCGCTCCATCCGCGAGCTCGCGGACTATCTCGACCGCCATCCGGAAGCGCTCCTGCGCGGCCGGCGCGAATAGGAGCCCTCACACGGAGGTTGCGCCATGAGCTCGAGCGCGTTGCTCCTGTCGCGGCTGCAGTTCGCCTGGGTGATCGCCTGGCACATCCTGCTGCCGGCCTTCACGATCGGCCTCGCCTCCTACATCGCCGTGCTCGAGACGCTCTACTTCGTGCGGCGCCGGGAGATCTACCTCACCCTCTCGAGCTTCTGGACCAAGCTCTTCGCCGTCTCGTTCGGCATGGGCGTCGTCTCCGGCATCGTGATGCCGTTTCAGTTCGGCACCAACTGGAGCCGCTTCTCCGATGTGACGGCGAACGTGCTCTCCCCGCTGCTCGCCTACGAGGGCCTGATGGCCTTCTTCCTCGAGGCCGCCTTCCTCGGCGTGCTGCTCTTCGGGCGCAAGCTCGTGCCGGCGTGGGCGCACGTCCTCGCCGCCGTGATGGTCGCGGGCGGAACGCTGCTCTCGGCTTTCTGGATCCTCGCGACGAACAGCTGGATGCAAACGCCCGCCGGCTACGAGCTCGTGAACGGCCGGTTCTTTCCGAAGGACTGGCTTCAGATCATCTTCAATCCCTCCTTCCCCTACCGCTTCGCGCACATGGTCGTCGCGTGCTACATCACCACCGCGCTCGTGGTGCTCGGCGTCGCCGCGCATTACTTGCGCCGCGGCCGCTTCGCGGTCGAGGCGCGCACGATGATGTCGATGGCGCTCGGCCTCCTCACGATCCTCGTCCCCCTGCAGATGCTCATCGGCGACGCGCACGGCCGCAACACCCTCGAGTACCAGCCGGCCAAGCTCGCCGCGATCGAGGCCCGTTGGACGACGGCGAGCCACGTGCCGCTCACCCTGTTCGCCCTGCCTGACGAGCAGACCGCGAGCAACCGCTACGCGCTCGATGTGCCCGATCTCGGCAGCCTCATCCTCACGCACGATCGCGACGGGACGGTGCGCGGGCTCGAGGACTGGCCGCGGAGCGAATGGCCGCCGGTCGCCATTCCCTTCTTCACGTTCCGCATCATGGTCGGCATCGCCGTCCTGATGCTGCTCCTCGTCCTCGCGAGCTGGTGGCTGCGGGCGCGCGGACGGCTCTATAGCGCGCGCGGCTTTCTGCGGCTGTGCGAGCTCGCCTCCCCTCTCGGCTTCCTCGCCGTGCTCGCCGGCTGGATCACGACCGAGGTCGGCCGCCAGCCCTGGACGGTCTACGGACTCCTGCGCACCGCCGACTCCGTCTCTCCCTCTCTCACCGGAGTGGACGTGGCGCTCTCGCTCGCCGGCTACGCGGTGGTCTATCTCATCATCTATCCCGTCGGAATCCGCCACATGTACCGGATCGTGCAGCGCGGCCCTTCCGAGGGGACGGCGGAGCCCGAGCTCATCGAAAGCGGCCGTCCCGAGCGGCCGATCCACGCGCTCCCCGGCTCGAGCGACTCCGAGGCGCCGCCATGAGCGCGCTCATCCCCGATTTCGTGCCGCTGTGGACGCTCATCCTCGCGCTCGGCATCTTCTTCTACGTTCTGCTCGATGGGTTCGACCTCGGCGTCGGCATCCTGTACGGCTTCGCGCCCGACGCCGCCTCGCGCAGCCTGATCATGAACTCCATCGCGCCGATCTGGGACGGCAACGAGACTTGGCTCGTGCTCGGCGGCCTCGCGCTGCTCGCGGCGTTTCCGCTCGCGTTCGCGATCCTTTTGCCTGCGGTCTACTTCCCGGTCCTCGTGATGCTGCTCGCGCTCGTGTTCCGCGGCGTGGCGTTCGAGTTCCGCTACAAGGACGTCCCGCACCGAACCTTCTGGGACCACGCCTTCTGCTACGGCTCCGCGCTCGCCACGTTCTCGCAAGGCATCGTCATCGGCGCGTACATTCAGGGCTTCAAGATCGAGGGGCGCCACTTCGCCGGCAGCTCGCTCGACTGCTTCACGCCCTTCTCGCTGTTCACGGGCGCGGCGCTGCTCTTCGGCTACGGCCTGCTCGGCGCCGGGTGGCTCATCCTGAAGACGGAGGGCCCGCTGCAGGAGTGGGCGCGGCGCAAGGCGCGCTGGTGCCTGCTCGGCGTGCTCATCGCGATCGGCGCCGTCAGCGTCTGGACGCCGCTCGTGGAGCCCGACATCGCACGCCGGTGGTTCACGTGGCCGCGGATCGCGCTCTTCTCCCCGGTGCCCGTCGCCACGTTGCTGCTCGCGCTCTGGGAATGGCGCTCGCTCGGAAAGTCACACTCGCACGCGGCGCCCTTCCTCGCGGCGATCGGCTTGTTCGTGCTCTCCTACAGCGGCATCGCGATCAGCCTGTGGCCGATGATCGTCCCGCACCGCTTCACGCTCTGGCAGGCTGCCTCATCCGCGAGCACGCAACTGTTCCTGCTCGCCGGAACGCTGTTCCTGCTGCCCGTCATCTTGATGTACACGGGCTGGTCGTACTGGGTCTTCCGCGGGAAGGTGCGGGCGGATATCGGCTATCACTGAGGCTCGACGCCACGGCGGTGTGCCGCCCGCTGCGGCGCGCCCTACTCGACGTGCTGCGCGCTCGGCCCGGCGTGCTGTGCTCGGTCCGATGTGCTGTGCCCGGCCCGATGCGGCGGCGCGCCGGTCTCAGCGCCGGTTGCCCATGAGGCCGAGCAGCGAGAGGAACAGGTTCAAGAAGTCGAGGTACAGCATCAACGCGCCGAGGACCGACTTCTTGCCCGTCACGGTGCCGTCCTCGCCGTAGACGTACATGGACCGGATCCGCTGCGTGTCGTAGGCCGTGAGCCCGGTGAACACGATCACGCCCATCACCGAGATGGTCATCTGCAGCGCGGTGGACCTGAGGAACATGTTGACGACGATCGCGATGAAGAAGCCGAACAGCCCCATGTAGAGGAAGGAGCGGAAGCGAGACAGATCCGTGCCCGTGGTGGACCCGTAAACGCTCATCGCGGCGAACATGGCGCCCGACACGAAGAAAACGCGCGCGATGCTCTCGCCGGTATACAGGACGAAGATGCCCGAGAGGGACAGTCCGACGAGCGCCGCGTAGACCCAGAAGGTCACCTGCGCCGCGGCGAGGCTCATGCGCTGGATGCGATAGCTCAGCAGGAACACCAGCGCGAGCGGGGCGAGATAGACCACCCAGCGCCACGGCGTCCCGATCATGGAGGCGTAGAACCCGCTCGTCAGTCCGAGCAAGGCCGTCACGCCGGTGAGCACGAGCCCGCCGGCCATGTAGTTGTAGACCCGGATCAGGTAGCGGCGCAGATCGGCCTCGGAGCCCGCGCGAGCGACGCCGCTCGATCTGAAATAAGGATAGGGATTGGGATTCGCCATAATCTGCTCCGAACGGACTGCTTGTGGCAGGAACGGCCTGCCTCGTCATTGTAGCCGCGGCGGCGACTCGCCGCACGCGGCGGCCACTGCCGCGGCGACCGCCTCGTGCACCGCCGGGTTGAGCGGGTCCGGCACGAGCTGCCCCTCCGGCGCCGCCTGCGCGATCGCTTGCGAGGCGGCGAGCAGCATGCGCTCGTCGATGCTGTGCGCTCCGGCGCGCAGCGCGCCCGCGAGCAGGCCCGGGAAGGCGAGCACGTTGTTGATGCTCTTGCCGTCCACGGCGATGGCGGCTCCGGCCTCGAGCGCCGCGACGGCCTCGATCTCGGGGTCCGGCTGCGAGAGCGCGAGCACGATCTGCTCGTCGCGCACCAGCTGCGGGGCGATGAGGCCCTTTCTTCCCGTGGTCGCGATCACGATGCGCGCCCGCGCCATCACTTGCTCGAGCGTCGCGCCCTGGCCGCGCAGCTCCGCGAGCCGTCCCATCGCCTCGGGCCGGATGTCGGTGCCGAGCATGCGGTTGACGCCGTGAGTGCGGAGCAGGCGCGCGATGCCGAGGCCCGCGGAGCCGAGCCCGATGAGTCCCACATCGGTCTGCGCGAGCGAGATGCCGGCGATGCGAGTCGCGTTGATCAACGCGGCGAGCGCGACGACGGCCGTGCCGTGCTGGTCGTCGAGCAACACGGGCATGTCGAGCTGCGCGCGCAGCTTGCGCTCGATCTCGAAGCAGCGCGGCGAGCTGATGTTGGCGAGCAGGATGGCGCCGAACGACGGCGCGATCGCCCGCACGGTCTCGACGAAGTGCTCGACCGAGGTGCTCTCCACCAGGATCGGAACGCCGCTCACGCCCGCGAGCGAGGCGAGCAGCGCCGCCCGGCCTTCCATGACGGGCAGGCTCGCGCGCGCCGCGACGTGGCCGACGCCGGGGATCGCAGAGCCGTCGGAGACGACCGCCACGGCGCGCGAAACGTAGGTGTACTCGTGAGCCTTGCGCGGATCCTTCTGGATCGCGAGACACACGCGGGCGACTCCGGGGATGTAGATGTCGCGGAGGATTTGCTGGGTGGAGATCGCAACCCGCGAGCGCATCTCGATCTTGCCGCCGCGATGACGCTCGAACGCCCGGTCGGACCATCCGACGAAGCGCGCCGAGGGGAGCGCCGAGAGCCGCTGCAGCAGTCTCTCCTGATCGGCCTCTTCGATCTCGAGGGTGATCTCCCAGAGCGTCCGCCCCTGCTCGCGGCGCACGGTGGTCACGTGCTCGAGCACCAGTTGCATCTCGGCGATGACGTTGAGCACGCTCGCGAGGCTGCCCGGCGTCTGCGGCGTCTCGATCTGCAGGATCTCGGGAACTTTCATGACGGTCGAGCCCCGGCGCCGCCGTCAGGCCGCGCGAGATGGGCGAGCCGCTCGAGGGCCCACGTGCGGCCCATGGCCCACGTCGTCCGAGTGGCGGGCCGCTCGGCAATCGCACGCAGCCACTCCATCGTGCGCGGCGTGTCCCGGTCGTTGACGGGGCTGCCCTCGCGCAGCGGCACGCCGTAGCACTGGCAGAAAGCCGTCATGTCGGCGAGGGAGTAGGTCTCGCCGGCGAGCCACCGGCTGCGGCTCAGGGCCTTCTCCATCACCTGCGCCGCGTGCGCGACCCGACGGTGGGAGTCCGCCATCTCCTCCTCCGTGAAGGTGCCGAAGATCGCCTTGCTCCAGGAGACTTGGCGCTCCTTCTGCGGGATGGCCGCGATGCGCTTCTCGATCTCCTCGCGACTCGCTCCCGCGTGGCGGCCGATCGAGCGGTTGCGGCCCCACGCCGTCATGCTGACCGCGGGCGCGTAGTACTCGTCGGCGAACTTCATCCACCAGCGCATGCGCCAGCGGCCGAGCGGGTCGGGCGGGCGCAGCGGCGGCCCCTCGAACGCGGCGTCGATGTATTCCATGATCGCCGTCGACTCGTAGAGATTGAGGCCGTCGTGCACGGCCGCCGGAATCACCCCGAGGGGATTGATCGCAAGGTACTCGGGCGCGTGATGCTCGAACTTGCGCATGTCGATGTAGCAGCTCTCGAACGGCACCCCCTTCTCCACGAGGGCGAGCATCGGCTTGCCCGAGTTTGCGTTCGGCTCCCAATGATAAAGCTTGAGCATCACCCCCACCTCGCGTGCTCGGGGCCGGGCGCGAACGCCTCCTGCGGCTTGCCGGAGCGGCTGAGCGCGAGCGCGCTCGCGACGGCCGGCCGCGCGCGCATGCGCTCGAGCCAGTCCATCATCGCAGGGGATCGCTCGGGGCCGCACAAGTCGGGCGCGAGCTTCGGCAACGACATCGAGAGCGAGAAGGCGGCGATGTCCGCGAGCCCGTACGCATCCTGCACCAGCCAGCTGCGCCCGCCCCGCAGCGCGGACTCGATCCGCTCGACGAGCAGCGCCACCTTGCGCCGCGACTCGGCGAGGATCTGCTCCGGGAGCTCGCCGCGCAGGGCTTCGTTCCAGGCGCTGCGCCGCTCCGGCTTCGCCATGCGCTCGATCGATGCGCGGAGGTCCCGCGCGCGGCCCCGCAGCGCCGGCACGAGGAACCGGTGGACGCCGAGGGTTGAGACCGCCGGCGCGACGCGCTCGCCGAGGAAGCGGCCCCAGACCTGCACTTGCCAGTCCCCGTACGGCGTGCGCGGCTTCAGCGGCGGGGCCGGAAAGCGCTCATCGAGATACTCGATCATGAAGAACGCGTCCGAGATCGGCTCGCCGTCGTCGATCAGGAGGGGCCCTTCGATCTCGAGATTCTCCTCGGCCTCGAGGCTCGGCCGCGTGACGGTATGCGCCTGCTCGAGCCGGGTCCAATCGACATAGCGGCTCTCGAACGGCTCGCCTTTCTCGTAGAGCGTGACGAGCGGCATCAGGCTGAAGCCGTTCGGCTCCCAGTGGAAGATCTGCAGCATGGCGATTCCGATCCGGCACGCGGAGGCTCGCGAGAGCATATTCGCAAGCCGCGCAGGCGTCGAGTCAGGCGAGCGCCTCGGCACGCTCGCTCGCGAGGGCGAGCAGCTGATCCTCGCTTAGCGTCTCCTGCCTGAGCAGCAGCGCCGCGCCCCGCTCGAGAGCCGAGCGCCTCGCGCGCAGGATGGAGATGGAGCGCTCGAGCGTGGTCTCTATCAGCCGCTGCACGAGCGCATCGATGCGCTGCGCGGTCGTGTCGCTGTAGTGCCGGACCGCCGGCATCGACGCGCGCTGCCCCGCTCGGGCCGCGCTGCCGCTCAGAGTGTTCCGAGCCAGCGCAGCAGCGCCTGTCGCTGCGCCGAGTCGAGCGCCTCGAAGCGCCGCCGCGCGCCGAGCGCCTCGCCTCCGTGCCAGAGGATCGCTTCGGACACCGATCGCGCGCGGCCGTCGTGAAGGAACGTCGGCATCGATTCCCGGCTCAGGCGATAGCCGAGGCCCCAGAGGGGAGCCGTGCGCCATTTGCTCGGCACTTCAGCGCCGGCTGCATTCCGATCCGCGAGCGCCGGGCCGAGGTCGTGAAGCCGCAGATCCGTGTAGGGCGCGATCGTGCGGTGGATCAGGCGGCCGTCCTCGCCTCGGAGCACGACGGGCAGGCGAGGCTGGTGGCAGGCGGCGCATCCGAGCCGGGCGAAAAGCACGCTCTCGTCCTGCCCCTGCCCCGCCAGCTTCTGCGGCGATGTGGGCACCGCGAGCCAGCTCTCGAAGTCGACCAGCGCGTCGAACAGCATGTCCGACACCTCCGGAGTGCCGCCGTTCGGCTGCTGGAGGCAGGCCCTCTCCGAGGCGGTGCAGTCGTCCGCGGCGATGACGCTCGAGGTGAGCCCCATCTCGCGCGCGAATGCCCGGGCGGTCTGATCGCGGATCGATAAGGCCGTGCCCTGCCATCCGAACCGGCCGAGCACCCGCGCGCCTGCGCGCCACTGCCACGCCGGAACGCCGAGCGCGCGATGCGCGGGGTCCGAGCCCTCGCCTCCCGTGATGGCCGCGACCGGCACCGCCTCGAGCAGCCCCGCGCCGAACAGCGCCGGCGCGATTCTCGGCTTGATGATCGTCTGCGGCGCCAAGGGGCCGTAGCCCAGGTCCACGAGCCGGTAGCTCGGTGCTCGCAGGCTCCAGCGGCTGCCGTCGGCGTAGTGCCCCACGATCTCGCGATATTGAATGAGCACCTGTCCTTCGGCGCGCACGCCTTTCAACGCCACGGTGTTGAATACGCATCCGTAGACCGGATCGCACCGCGGCTGCGCGCGCGGGCCCGCCGGCGGCTCCTCGAGCTGCACCTCCAACGGAAAGGGCGCGAGCCCCGCGCTCGCCGGGCCTCGGCCGTGCGCGCCCTCGTTGTGACATTCGTCGCACGAGGGCGCGTTGAACAGCGGTCCGACGCCATCCCGCCGCTCAGCGTGCGGCGTGCCCGCGGGCACCCATTGGGTGTTGAGCACCTCGTGGCCCAGCTCGGCGCGCGCCCGCTGCGCCTCATCGAGCGGCAGAAAGAACGGAGGGTCCCGGTGATGGATGAACGGCTCGACGCCGAAGGGG
>JASHSR010000198.1 GCA_030038645.1 Gammaproteobacteria bacterium | reverse complement strand
CCGCGAGAATGCGCCCCGGTTGCTCTCGTTAGAACAGAAAGCAGGTACCGTTGCGCCGATGGGAGTCTGTCAGCTTCGTATGCATCGCCTCCCTCTTCGAACCTGAACACAGCCATAGCCACGCGATTTCCTGAGCAAATCGGCGAGGACTTTCGTCCTCGCCGTGAATATGTCTTGTCGCAACTCATGCGTAAATTCGTCGCAGCTTATGGGGGCCATGTCGCAACTTATGGGTCTCCCACAGTCCGTCGATCGTGTTCCTCATCTAGACTCATCTCACCCGCACTTGGAGTCCCCGCAGTTGAGGCAGGTCATGCATCCGTCCATCATCACGACCGCCGCCGTATTGCACTTGCCGCAGAGCTGAGCCCCTTCGGGGAAGTGCGCCTTGGCGAAGGCGTCCGCCTGCTTCGCGCGCGCCTCGTACTCCGCGCGCTTCTTGTCCACGAGCTTGCGCTGGTGCTCGTCGAGCCCGCCCTTGCGCATGAGCCCGATCGACTGCAGATGCCGCTCGATGACGTACCCGAGCTCCGCGATGATCGAGGGCATGAACTTGCCGCCCGGCTGCCAGTAGCCGCCGCGCGGATCGTACACCGCCTTCAGCTCATCGACGAGGAAGGTCACATCGCCGCCCTTGCGGAACACGGCCGAGATGATCCGCGTGAGCGCGACGATCCACTGGAAGTGATCGAGGTTCTTCGAGTTGATGAAGATCTCGAACGGCCGCCGCTGCTCGAACTCGGTGCCCTCGTTGAGGACGATGTCGTTGATCGTCACGTACATCGCATGGTCGGAGATCGGCGTCTTGATCTTGTAGGTCGAGCCGACGAGCACCTCCGGACGCTCGACCTTCTCGTGCATGCGGACGACCTTGGCGCTGCGGCCCGCCTTGTCCTTGACGACCTCCGTCTCGCCCGCCCTGCCCTTGAGGGCTTCCGCGTCGGCGGAAGCCGGCTTGTCCTCGGGCTTGCGCACCTCGTACTTGACGATCTTCTTTTCGATCTTGATGGCCATGCCGCGTCCTCGCCAGAAGCGTCCGCCGTGCCCCTCAGAAGCGCCCGTAGTACCCGTCGCGCAGGGCGTCGAACAGGTTCGCGGCGGTGTGAGTCTCGCCGTCGTACTCGATCTCCTCATCCCCGCGCGCCTCGACGACCGTGCCGTCCTCGAGAGTGAAGCGGTAGAGCGTGTTCTTGAGGTCCTGCTCCTTCACGAGCACTCCCTGGAACGCGGCGGGATTGAAGCGGAACGTCGTGCAGCCCTTGAGTCCCTGCTCGTAGGCGTACAGATAGATGTCCTTGAACTTCTCGTACGGGAAGTCCGTCGGTACGTTCGCCGTCTTGGAGATCGAGGAGTCGACCCACTTCTGCGCCGCGGCCTGGATGTCCACGTGCTGCTCGGGCGTCACTTCGTCCGAGGCGACGAAGTAGTCGGGGAGCCTCTCCGCGTCCTGCGTCGCGCCCGGCTTCGCATTGGGGTTGACGAGCTCGCGGTAGGCCAGCAGCTCGAAGGAGTAGACGTCGATCTTCTCCTTCGACTTCTTGCCTTCCCGGATCACATTGCGGAAGTAATGATGCGCGAACGACGGCTCGATGCCGTTCGAGGCATTGTTCGCGAGCGACAGCGAGATGGTTCCCGTCGGGGCGATGGAGGTGTGGTGCGTGAAGCGCGCCCCCACCTCCGAGAGCTCTTTCGCGAGCTGCGGGGCGACGGTCGCGATCCGCTGCATGTAGCGGCTGTAGCGCGCATGCAGCAGCCGCCCCGGGATCTTCGCGCCGGGCGTCCAGCCGTCGCGCTCCATCTCGGGCCGCTTGCGGAGCATCTCCTTCGTGACGGTGAACTCCTCTTGCATGATGGGCGCGGGTCCCTTCTCGCGCGCGAGCTCGAGCGCCGCCTCCCAGCCCGCGACCGCCATCTCGCGCGACACGTCCTCCGTGAACTTGACGGACTCCGGCGAGCCGTATCTCATGCCGAGCAGCGTGAGCGTGCTGCCGAGCCCGAGGAAGCCCATGCCGTGGCGGCGCTTGCGCGTGATCTCCTCGCGCTGCCGCGCGAGCGGCAGCCCGTTCACCTCCACGACGTTGTCGAGCATGCGCGTGAAGACCTTTACGACTTCACGGTACTCGGTCCAGTCGAACTCCGCGAAGTCCGTGCACGGGTGGCGGACGAAGCGGGTGAGATTGATGGATCCGAGCAAGCAAGACCCATAGGGCGGTAAAGCTTGCTCGCCGCAGGGGTTGGTCGCGCGAATGTTCTCGCACCACCAGTTGTTGTTCATCTCGTTGACGCGGTCGACGAGGATGAAGCCCGGCTCCGCGAAGTCGTAGGTGGACGTCATGATGACATCCCACATGCGTCGCGCGGGCAACGTCTTGTAGACCTTGCAGGCGACGAGTCCCGCCTCGTTCACGACATACCCGTCGTGAATCTCCCACTCCCGCCAGATGTACTTGCTGCCGTCGCTCAGATCGGGCTTCTCGGCCTCGTACTCCTTCAAAGAGATCGGGAACGCGAGCTTCCACTCCCGGTTCTCCCTGACGGCCTGAATGAACTCGTTGGTGATGAGCAGCGAAAGATTGAACTGGCGCAGCCGCCCGCTCTCGCGCTTCGCGCGGATGAACTCCATCGCGTCCGGGTGCCCCACGTCGAACGTGCCCATCTGCGCGCCGCGGCGGCCGCCAGCGGAGGAGATGGTGAAGCACATCTTGTCGAAGATATCCATGAAGGAGAGTGGGCCGGACGTGTAGGCGCCGGCTCCCGAGACATAGGCGCCTCGCGGACGCAGCGTCGAGAAGCAGTAGCCGATGCCGCATCCCGCCTTCAATGTGAGCCCGGCCTCGTGAACCTTTCTCAAAATGTCGTCCATCGAGTCGTGAACGATGCCGGAGACCGTGCAGTTGATCGTCGAGGTGGCCGGCTTGTGCTCGAGCGCGCCGGCGTTCGATATGATGCGACCCGCGGGAATGGCGCCGCTGCGCAGCGCCCAGAGGAACCGCTCGTACCAGTGGCTGCGCGCCTCGCCCGGCTCGACATCGGCGAGCGCCCGCGCGACGCGCCTGTAGGTATCGTCCATCGTCTTGTCGATGGGCGTCCCGTCCTTCGCGGCGAGCCGGTACTTCTTCTCCCAGATGTCGAGCGACGCGTCTTGGAACGGGACGGCGTCTATCTCCCGGGGATCGATTTTCACGACGGTATTCATGAATCCGAGACGCTCCGATAGTGCAAACCGTCTCACGCATCGCAGGGAAACGGGCCCATTCGCCGAGAAAGTCGACGAGCCGACCTCTCGCCGGCCGCTGTGGCACGGCCGCGTCCCCCTGAAACCACCCCCGAGCTCGAGATCCCGATCGCGTTGCGCAACACAAGATCTTGTGTCGGGAGAACGAGACTAATGAGGTGTCACCCAACCGTCAAGATTCGATGCGTGCGGAAATTCATCATAATTCGTTTTATTAAACAAAGACTTGCGTCATTACGCGCCGCGCCGCACGCGCAACTTTCCGCATTGGGCCCGGAGCCTACCGCCGAGCCGCACCTCAAGATCTTGTGTCGTCGATCCACAGGGCACGCGCAGCTGCTCCACAGCTTTTGCACAAGTTGGCTCACAGGAGCCGGCCTACGGCTGGGTGGGCCCGCGCCCCGCGGGAGGCGGCATGTCGGCATTACAATGGGATCCTTCCGACCGGGAGTGCCCCATGAATCGCATCGCCTTGCTCCTCGCTGCGCTGGCGACGCTCTGCACCATGCCGCTGTCCGCAGCCACCTCGCTGCCGGCGATGGTCGGCGACACCCCCGTTCCGTCGCTCGCCCCGATGATCAAGCGGATCGCCCCGGCGATCGTGAACGTCGCGACTCGCGGGACGATCCGGGAGCGCAGCCCGCAGAACCCGCTGCTCGATGACCCGCTATTCCGCCGCTTCTTCGACGTGCCGCCCGGCAACGACTCGCAGGAGCGGCCGTTCCAAAGCGCCGGGTCCGGCGTGATCTTCGACGCGCGGCGCGGCTACATCCTCACCAACGCGCACGTCGTGGAGAACGCGAGCGAGATCACCGTCACGCTGCAGGACGGACGCGACCTCGAGGCGACCGTCGTCGGAAGCGATGAGCCGTCCGACATCGCGGTGCTGAAAGTGAAGCCGGTCGGCCTCACTCAGATCGCGCTCGGCGACTCCTCGAAGGTGCAGGTCGGCGACTTCGTGGTCGCGATCGGCAACCCGTTCGGGCTGCACAACACGGTCACCTCCGGCATCGTGAGCGGGCTCGGCCGCTCCAACATCGGCTCGGAGGGCTACGAGGACTTCATCCAGACGGATGCATCGATCAATCCCGGCAACTCGGGCGGCGCGCTGGTCAATCTGCGGGGCGAGCTGATCGGGATCAACACCGCGATCCTCTCCCGCTCGGGCGGCAACATCGGCATCGGCTTCGCGATCCCGGTGAACATGGCGCGCAGCATCATGGCGCAGCTCGTCCGATACGGAAAGATCAGGCGCGGCATGCTCGGCGTCAGCACCTACGAGGTGAGCCCCGACATCGCGCAGGTCTACGGCCTCGCGGACGCGCACGGGGCGCTCGTCACGCAGGTCGTCGCAGGCTCGGCGGCCGATCGGGCGGGCGTGAGGATCGGCGACATCATCACCTCGGTCAACGGGACGACCGTCAAGACACCCACGGACCTTCGCAACGCGATCGCGCTGCTGCGGGTGGGCAACGCGGCCGAGCTCGACCTGCTGCGCGATGGCAGGCCCGAGCGCGTGAGGGCGATCATCGGCGCGGCGCCCACTCCGACGAGCGCCTCGCTCAAGCCGGCCGACATCAACAAGGGACTCGAAGGCGCAAGCCTCGTCGATGCGCCCGGCAGCGGCGGTGCGCTGGTCCGCGGTGTCGAGCCCGGCAGCCCCGCCGCGCAGGCGGGATTGCGCAGCAACGATCTGATCGTCGGCGTGAACCAGGCGAGCGTCGGCAGCGTGCAGCAGCTGTGGGCGCGCGCGCAGGGCGTCTCCACGCTCGTGCTCGAGATCCGCCGCGGCAGCACGATCGTGCTGGTTCCCGTCCGTTGACCGGCGTGGAGCCCTCGGGAGCCGTGCAGTTCGCCACGCCGCGGCTGAAGATCTGCGTGCTCGGCGGCACGGGCTTCGTCGGCAGCGAGCTCGTCTCGCAGCTCGCGGCGGCCGGGCACTGGGTGCGCGTGCCCACTCGAGCCCTCTCGCACGGCCAGCATCTCAGCGTCTTGCCGACCGTGGAGCTCGCGGCCGTCAACATCCACGAGCCGCGCGTGCTCGGGGAGCTGCTCGCCGGCATGGATGCGGCGATCAATCTCGTCGGCATTCTCAACGAGCGGCCCGGCGCCCGCTTCCGGGACGTGCACGTCGAGCTCGTCGCGAGGCTCATCGAGGAGGCGCGGATCGCCCAGGTGCCGCGCCTGCTGCACATGAGCGCGCTCGGCGCCGACGCGGAGGGCGCGCCGAGCCGGTATCTGCGCAGCAAGGGCCAAGCCGAGGAGCGGGTGCGCGGCGCGGCGCGCGATCTCCATTTCACCATCTTCCGGCCGTCCGTGATCTTCGGGCCGGGAGACTCGCTCACGAACCGCTTCCTGCGGCTGCTGCGCCTGTCGGGCTTCGTGCTTCCGCTCGCGCGGGCGCACGCAAGATTTGCGCCGGTGTACGTGGACGATGTCGCCGGCGCATTCGTGCGCGCGTTGAGCGATCGCTCGACGTTCGGGCAGACTTACGAGCTCTGCGGGCCGGACATCCTCACGCTCGAGCAGATCGTGCGCGCCACGGCGGCGGCGGCGGCAGTGAAGTGCCGCATCCTCGCGCTGCCGGACTTCCTTGCGCGGCTGCAAGCGCTCGTGCTCGGACTCGTGCCCGGCAAGCCCTTCTCGCTCGACAACTTTCGCTCGCTCACCGTCGACAACGTCTGCCGCGAGAGCGGCTTCGCTCGCCTCGGCATCGAGCCGCAGCGCATGGCCGCAATCCTGCCGACCTATCTCGGCAACGAGTCCCTTCCCGCGCGCCTCGACCGCCTGAGGGCAGGCGAGCGCTGAGGCATGTGATCTCGCCTACGGGCGCGCGGCCGGCCCTCTGCACCTGGCGGCGGATCAGCCGAGCGCTCCGACCAGAGATGGATTCCACGGCAGCCGATCGGCCGATTCGACGACGCTGCGGCCGCCGTGGTCGATCATGTACTCGAACTCGTGGCGGTAATGCTTGATGAAGCTCTGCACCGGCCACGCCGCGGCATCCGCGAGTCCGCAGATCGTATGGCCCTCGATGTGGCTCGCGACATCGACCAGCAGCCCGAGCTCATCGCGGCGGGCTTGGCCGGCGAGGATGCGCGTCAGCATGCGGTTGAGCCAGCCAGTGCCCTCGCGGCACGGCGTGCACTGCCCGCAGGACTCGGACATGAAGAACCGTGAGATGCGCTCGAGCGTGCGCACCATGCACGTCGTCTCGTCCATGACGATGACCGCGGCGGAGCCGATCCCCGAGCCCGCGGCGCGCAGCGAGTCGTAGTCCATGTTGACGGTCATCATCTTCTCACCCGGCACGACGGGCTGCGATGCCCCGCCGGGAATCACGGCCTTGAGCTTGCGCCCCTTCCAGACCCCGCCTGCGAGCGCGAGCAGATCGGCGAACGGAGTCCCGAGGGGCAGCTCGAGATTCGCAGGCTTCGCGACGTGTCCCGACACGGAGAAGATGACGGTGCCCCCAGAGTTCTTTGGGCCGAGCGAGGCGAACCACTCGGGGCCCTTGCGCAGGATCGTCGGCACCGAGGCGTAGCTCTGCGTGTTGTTGATCGTCGTCGGCGCTTCATAGAGCCCGGAGAGGAATGGGAGCGGCGGCTTGAAGCGCGGCTTGCCCGGCTTGCCCTCGAGGGACTCGAGAAGTCCCGTCTCCTCTCCGCAGATGTAGGCTCCCGCTCCGACGAAGGTGTGCAGGTCGAAGTCGATGCCGGAGCCCTTCACGTTCTTGCCGAGCAGCCCCACGGCGTAGGCTTCCTCGAGCGCCGCCTCGAACCGCGGCACGGGCTCTCCGAGGAACTCGCCGCGGATGTAGTTGTATCCGACGGTCGCGCCCATGGCGTAGCCACCGATCGCCATGCCCTCGATGAGGGAGTGGGGATTGAATCTCAAGATGTCGCGGTCGTGGCACGTGCCGGGCTCGCTCTCGTCCGAGTTGCAGACGACGTACTTCTGCATTGGGGCGTTGCGCGGCATGGAGCTCCACTTGAGGCCGGTCGGAAACGCCGCGCCACCGCGGCCGCGCAGCCCCGAGGCCTTCACCGCCTCGACGATCTGCTCGCGCGGCGGCTTCTCGCGCAGGATCCTTTCCCAGGCGTCGTACCCGCCGATCGTGCGGTAGGTAGCGAGGGTCCACGGCCGCTCGAGCTTCAGCGGCTCGAACACCGTGAGATTCATCTTGTCCCGATGCCTCTCGAGAGCATCCGTCACGTCGTGGCCTGCGAGCGGCTGAGGTCCTCGTTGCCGTCACGATGAATGTCCTGCCCAAACACAATGCTCACACCAGTCGGCGTCTGCACGGCGAACTCTCTCAGCCCGTACGGCGTATCCTGGAGCGGAACCGTGACGTTGGCGCCCCGCGGTACGATCTCGGCATGATAAGCATCGACGTCCTGGAGCCACTGAAACAGGTGAACGCCGATGGGGAGCGCCGATCCCCGACAGAGGTGGACCGCCGAGTTGTCCCGCCAAACGACTGCGTAGGCATCGTCACCGAAATCCCATTGAAATCCCAGCACGTCACGAAAGAACGTGGCGGCGACGACGACGTCGGGAACGTGGAGCACCGGGCAGCCTTGCACAAATTGCTTGGGGTTGGATGTGGGTGCGCGTGGCACAGAGCCTCCAGCGTCAAGGACATCGACGAGCGGGCATCACGCGCGCCGAAGGGATGTCACCGAGCCTCGGGCTGCGCTCCCGGCTGCAGCTCGGCCGCCAACTCTATGAGCGCCGTGAGCGTCGTGCGCGTGTGCTCGACACATGCGGCGCCCACGGCCTCTACGACTCGCTGCTCAACGCGATCGACCGCGTCCCGACAGAGGGACGCCACTCTCGCGCCGCGCTCGCTGAGCGCCAGTCTCATTCGACGTCGATCGAGCGGATCGATTGATCGCTCCACGTATCCGCGTAAGACCAAGGTGTCGAGAAGCTGACTGACCGACTGCTTGGAGACACCCATCCTGCGCACCAGGTCGCGTGCTGAGATGTCGGAGCGGTCGATCGCCGACATCGCAAACACGCCATCACGCGGAACGTCGTCGAAGCCTGACTCTCCCAGTGCCGCGCGGACGGCCAAGACATAAGTGGTGCGTGCGACTCTCATTAGCGCTGCCAAGCTGACGGGCTGCTTTGGCTCGTGAGTTTGATTCATGCGTGTAGGCTAGCCGCCGCTATGTATATAGTCAATATTATGGACGATCAATTTATTAGACTTTTGGACGCCAACCGCTCTCGTGACGCAGTCTCTTTGGAATCAATCGCTTACGCGGAGATCAGCCTCGAGCGGACCGAAGCACGTCCGCTTCGCTAGTCACCTAGTCACCCTCCGCGGATTCGCCCTCGACGCTTGGAGCGCCGCACACGGCGGCGTCGCGCTCGGCCTTCGGCTCGCGCGCGAGGTCGCGCACGTCCGAGTAGAAGCGCCGCAGATCTCCCTCGTCGTCCTGCAGAAGGCGCTGAAATCCCGGCAAGCAGTCGTAGTAGGTCGCGACGGAAGCGAGGTCGGCGTTGTTGAGGCCTGCCTCGAGCCAGTCCTCGTAAGGGGACGCCCCCTTCGCCCGACGCTGCAGCTGCCTCATCTGCGATGCGAGCGCCGCGAAGGCGGCGCGCTTGCGCTCGCGCATCTCGGGCGGCGGCAAGCCCGAGGCGTAGAGCTTCCTCAGGGCGGCCCGCGCGCGACGGAAGAGCCGGACGTACTGCAGATCGAGCACGTCCTCCCGCTCGTAGCGCGCGAGATCGGCGAGCCGCCCCTGATAGAGCAGCCAGCGCCTGACCCCCTCCCGCTCTACCGTCGTCGCGAACGCCTCATTGAAGGAGGAGTCGTCCTTCACGTACAGGAGCTGGTGAGTGAGCTCATGGAAGATGATGGACGCGAGCTCGACATCGCCGTACGGAAGCATCGTGCTCATCACCGGATCTGCGAATCGGCCGAGCGTCGAGTAGGCCGGCACGCCCTCGACGACCACGTCATCGCCTCGAGCCTTCAGGCGCGCGGCGAACTCGCGCGCCTTCTTTTCGCTGAAGTACCCGCGGTAGGCGACGCAGCCGGCGATCGGGAAGCACCAATGCTCCGGCTCCACGGAGAACTCGGGCGCTGCGATCACGTTCCAGACGACGTATGGCCGGCCGATGTTGGAGTACGTGCGATAGCTGCGGTTGTTCGGCAGACCGAGCACCTGCGTCGCGAAGTCGCGGGCTTCCCGCACCTGCTCGAGCGTCGCGCGCAGCGACTGCGGCGTCTCGGGGCTCTTGATGACCTTCGCGATCGGCCGGCGCCGATCGAGCACCTGCGCCTCGCCGTGGGCGGCCTGAAGCAGATACATCGTGCCGCAGCCGGATGTGAGCGCAAGGAAGAGGCTCGCGAGCAGAATCCGGATCTGAGCTGACCGACTCTCGGTTAACATGCGGGCATGCAAGTGTACTTGGTGGGCGGCGCCTTGCGTGACCGGCTGCTCGGCCGTCCGGTCCACGAGCGCGACTGGGTCGTGGTCGGCGCCGAGCCCGCCGAGCTCACCGCGCGCGGGTTCACGCCGGTCGGGCGCGAATTCCCCGTATTTCTGCATCCGCAAACGCACGAGGAGTACGCGCTCGCGCGCCTCGAGCGCAAGGTGGCGCCCGGGTACCGCGGCTTCACCACGGAGTTCTCGCCGGATGTCACGCTCGAGGAGGACTTGAGGCGTCGCGACCTCACCATCAACGCGATGGCCGAGAGCGAGTCGGGCGAGATCGTCGATCCGTACGGCGGCCGCCGCGACCTCGACGCGCGCGTGCTCCGGCACGTGTCGGAGGCGTTCGTCGAGGACCCGGTGCGGATCCTGCGCGTCGCGCGCTTCGCCGCGCGCTTCGCTTCGCTCGGCTTCACGGTCGCGCCGGAGACGACGGCGCTCATGGCGCGGATGGTGCAGTCGGGCGAGGTCCGCGCGCTCGTCGCGGAGCGGGTCTGGCAGGAGACCGAGCGCGCCCTCTCCGAGCCGCGGCCGGAGGTGTTCTTCGAGGTGCTGAGGAGCTGTGGCGCGCTCGCCTGCATCTTCCCCGAGATCGATGCCCTGTTCGGCGTGCCGCAGCCGGCGCAGTGGCATCCGGAGATCGACACCGGCGTCCACGTTCTGCTCGCGCTGCGGTATGCCGCGCAAAGCGGCGCCTCCACCGCGGTCCGCTTCGCCGCGCTCGTGCACGATCTCGGCAAGGCGCTGACGCCGCGCGAGCGCTGGCCGAGCCATCACGGGCACGAGGAGGCGGGCGTCCCGCTCATCGAGGCGCTGTCGCTGCGCTTGAAGGCGCCGAACGAGCATCGCGAGCTCGCGGTGCTCGCTGCCCGTCACCACACGAGCGTCCATCGAGCGCTCGAGCTGAAGCCCGCGACCGTGCTCAAGCTGCTCGAGGCGACCGACGCCTTTCGCAGGCCGGAGCGCTTCACCGATCTGCTTCTCGCCTGCGAGGCGGATGCGCGCGGGCGCGCAGGGCTCGAGGGCCAGCCTTATCCGCAGGCCGAGTACCTGCGCCGCGCCCGCGAGGAAGCCGCGCTCGTGTCGCTCTCGGAGGAAGAGCGCCGCGACCTGAAAGGACCTGCCCTCGGCGCGAGAATCCGCGAGAAGCGCCTCGCCACGCTCACGGCGCTGAAGGGTCGCTACAGCGACGCGCGCAGATCCTGATGGGCGAACCCACGGAGGGGCTGCGGGCACCCGCGCCCGAGCGCCATGACTTTGAATGCCTCGCCCATCTCGCCCGGCAGCAGCAGCCGGCGCGCCTCGCTCGCGGCGCGGGCCTGCGCGGCAGGATCGTGCGGCTCGGCGAGGAGCGCCTCGATGCCGGTGCCGAGCAGAAAGGCGGCCTGCGTCGCAAATCCGAGCACCTCGAGCCCCGCGGCGTCCGCGGCCTCGGCGACGCGCGTGAAATCCACCCACGCGGTGATGTCCTGCACGCCGACGTGGACGAGCGGATCGTCGTGCGCGCGCTGCTTGAAGTGGCAGCGCAGCGTGCCCTCGGCGCGCTCGGGATGATAGTAGTGAGCGCGCGGCAGGCCGTAATCGAGGACCAGAAGCGCGCCGCGCTCGAGGAAGTCCGCGACGCCCCGCACCCACGGCTCGACCCGCAGACAGAGCTCGGAGCGGTAGCCCTCGGGCAGCGGGCCGGGCAGGCTGCGCAAGATCGCCTCGCACGCTACGGCGAGCCGGGCATCGGCCGGGCGCTCGAGCGCAACGAGTCGGCCGCCGTCGGGCGGCTCGAGCGTCGCGAAGCGCGCATCCGGTGGCCGGCCGGATGCGGCAGGCTCGGCGACCGCGCCGTCCGGCGCGACGCCCACACCGAGCGCCCGGATGCCGCTCGGCCTCAGAACGAATCGCTGGCAGGGAAGCGCATCGAGCACCTCGTTGGCGAGGACCACGCCGCGCACGGGCTGCGCGGGCCAGCGGTCGAGCCACATCACGCGCGCCCTGAGTGCCTCGGGCAATGGGGCGATGCGCTCGACCTGCCGAGCCCTGAGATCGGCGCTCACCTCGAGGATGGCGTAGCGTCCCGGGAGCGCGCCGAGCGCCTCGAGCGCCCGCAGCACGGCGGCGGCCATGCGGCCCGACCCCGCGCCGAACTCGACGATGTCCCCTCCGCCGAGCCCCGCGAGGATCTCGGCGCACTGGTGCGCGACGCAGCGGCTGAAGAGCTCCGAGATCTCCGGGGCGGTCACGAAATCGCCGGCGCCGCCGAGCTTCGCGCTGCCGGCGCTGTAGTACCCGAGCCCGGGCGCATAGAGCGCGAGCTCCATGAAGGTCTCGAAGTCGATCCATCCGCCGGCCTCTGCGATGCGCCGCCGGATCAAAGCCTCGACGCGCGCCGAGTGCTCGGCCTGCTCGGGCGTGAGCGAGGGAAGCGTTGTGAGCGGCGCGGATGCGGTCATAATCGCGGGCCATGCCGGAGCCGCGCGCGAAGCCTGCTCGACCCCTCGAGGGTCGAAGCGCCCTGATCACCGGCGCCGCCCGGCGCGTCGGCGCGGAGCTCGCGCGCGCGCTGCACGGAGCGGGCGCCAACGTCGTGCTGCACTACAGAAGCTCGGAGCGGGAGGCTGACGCGCTCGCTCGGAGCTTGAACGCCGGCCGCCCGCGCTCCGCCGTGACGGCGCAGGCCGACTTGCTCGAGACGGCGCGGCTCGCGCCCCTCGTGGCCCGCGCCACCGCGGAGTTCGGCCGGCTCGACATCCTGGTCAACAATGCATCGAGCTTCTTCCCGACTCCCTTCGGGAAAATCGACGAGCGCGAGTGGGACAGTCTCATCGGCTCGAACCTCAAGGCGCCGCTGTTCCTCGCGCAGGCGGCCGCCCGCGAGCTCTCCGCGGCCCGCGGCCTCGTTCTGAATCTCGTCGACATCCATGGGCTGCGGCCGCTCAAGGGCTATTCGGTGTACAGCGTGGCGAAGGCCGGGCTCATCATGCTCACCAAATCGCTTGCGCGCGAGCTGGCGCCCGATGTCCGCGTCAACGCCATCGCGCCGGGCCCGGTGATGTGGCCGGAGACGGCGGATGCGCAGCTGCAGGAGAAGATCGTCTCGCGCACGCTGCTCAAGCGGCCGGGCTCCCCCGCCGATGTCGCCCGCGCGGCGCTCTTCTTCGCCACCGACGCCCCGTACGTCACCGGCCAGGTTCTTGCGGTGGACGGCGGTCGAAGCATCGGCTGGTGAACGTGGGCTCCGTGCGCACCAAGCGATGCGAGGAGCGGTCGAACCGCTCCCAGAGCTCGCCGATGGTCGCGCCGGCCGTCGGATGCTCGAGCTGCGGCGCGATGTCGGCCAGCGGCCCGAGCATGTAGGGGCGCCTCAGCAGGTCCGGGCGCGGCAGCGTGAGCCCCGGCTCGTCGCACACGCGATCGCCGTACAGCAGGATGTCGAGGTCCATCGCGCGAGGCGCCCATTTCGGCGCGTTCCGCGGCCGGCCGCACTTCGCCTCGATCGCGTGCAGCTGCGCGAGCACGTCCCGGACCGGCAACGCCGTCTCGAACCCCACGACGAAATTGATGAAATCGGCGCCCTCGAAGCCGACGGCCTTGTTGCGGTACCAGGGCGAGAACCGCACGGAGCCGAACGCGCGCTCGAGCTCGGCCGCGGCGAGCGCGAGGTGGCGCTCCGGCTCCACGTTGCTCCCGGCGGCCACGTACACCTGCGGCATCAACCCGGCCCCTGCGCCTTCGCAGCGACGCCGCCGGGACCGCCGCTGAGCTCGCCGCGGCGGTCGAGCTCGCCGAAATCGCGGCGGTTGCCGCGCTCGTCGAGGCCGGCGAGGTCGGCCCGTGTACGCTCGATGGTGACGCCGACATCGCGCGAGCTGCGGATCGCGCCCGGCTTGTTGAGCGTGAGGCGGACCCACTCCACGTCGAACTCATCGAGCACTACGAGCGCCGTCCGGTGCGCCAGCGTCTCGACGAGCTTGAACTGCGAGGCCTCGACGAAGGCGATCACGCGCTTGGCGAGCCTCTTGTAATCGAGCGTGTCCGCCACTTCGTCCGTGATGGCCGCGCGGCGGCAATCGAGGGGAAGCTCGAGGTCGATGACGACCGTCTGCTTGACGTGCCGCTCCCACTCGATGAATCCGATGATGCACTCGATGCTGAGGCCACGGAGAAAGAGGGAGTCGCCGGCGCGGGTCGGCGAGCCGGAAGCGGTGAGGGAGCCGGAGGCGGTGGGCGAGTCGGAGCCAGTCGTCATGGGTCGATCGGCCGTAGTGATTCGATGGGCCATTGTGCCCGTGCGCGTATCCCGAGGTCATCGTGCTCGCCGGCCTTCAGCCGTGCGAGGCCCGCGACCGCGATCATTGCGGCGTTATCCGTGCAGAGCTCGAGCCGCGGGAAGTGGACGCGGCCGCCGCGCGAGCGGACCTCTCGAGCGAGCCGCTCGCGCAGCAGGCGGTTCGCGCCCACGCCTCCGCAGACGACGAGCGTATCGAGCCCCGTCGCATCGAGCGCCCTCAGGGCCTTCGCGACGAGGGTATCGACGATGGCCTCCTGCACCGCGCGCGCGACATCTCGCCTCAGCCGATCGGTCAGTATCCGGCCTCGAACCGCGTGCAGCACGGCGGTCTTCAGGCCCGAGAAGCTGAACTCGAGACCCGGCCGATCGAGCATGGGACGCGGAAACTCGAAGGCGCCGGCGGCGCCCTCGTTGGCGAGTCGCGCGAGCTCGGGGCCGCCAGGATACGGAAGCCCGAGCAGCTTCGCGGTCTTGTCGAATGCCTCGCCCGCCGCATCGTCGCGCGTCTGGCCGAGCACGCGGTAGCGGCCGACCGCGAGCGCCTCGACGAGCAGGGTGTGCCCCCCGGAGACGAGCAGCGCCACCTGCGGAAACGGCGGCGGCTCGGGCTCGAGCCGCGCGGCGAGCAGGTGGCCTTCCAGATGGTGCACTCCGACCGCCGGAACCCTCCAGGCGTAGGCGAGGCTGCGGGCGAGTGCGGCGCCCGTGAGCAGCGCGCCGACGAGCCCGGGCCCGGCCGTATAGGCGATGCCCCGGAGGTCCCGTGGGCGCGTCCTCGACTCCTCGAGCACGACCCTCACGAGGGGGAGGAGGCGGCGGACATGGTCCCGCGAGGCAAGCTCCGGCACCACGCCGCCAAACACCCGGTGCAGCTCGACCTGGCTGAAGATCTCGTGCGCGAGCAGACCCCGGCTCTCGTCGAGCACGGCCGCCGCGCTCTCGTCGCACGAGGACTCGACGGCGAGGATCCGCCAGGATTTTGCGTTTTCCATCGGGGCTATTTAGAATCGCGGGCCCCGTCCCATCAGGGCCGTCCGTAAAATATAGCCGAATCAATGGCTTGAGGTTTCAATGCCGAGCGTCCGTGTTCGCGAGAACGAGTATTTCGATGCCGCCTTGCGGCGCTTCAAGCGTGCCTGCGAGAAGGCGGGCATTCTCACCGAGCTGCGCCGGCGCGAATTCTACGAGAAGCCCACTCAGGAACGGAAACGCAAGAAGGCCGCCGCCATCAAGCGGCACATGAAGCGGATCTCCCGCGACAGCATGCTCCGCTCCCAACGCTGACCTCCCTCATGAGTCTCAAAGATCGCATTACGGACGACATGAAGGCCGCGATGCGGTCCGGGGAGCGAGCGAGGCTCTCCTCCATCCGTCTGATTCTCGCGGCCATCAAGCAGCGCGAGGTGGACGAGCGCGTGACGCTCGACGACGCACAGGTGCTCGGCGTGCTCGAGAAGATGATCAAGCAGCGCCGCGAGTCCATCGCCCAGTTTCAAAGCGGCGGGCGCGGCGACCTCGTCGCCAAGGAGACCGCCGAGCTCGATGTGATCAAGGGCTATCTGCCCGCGCAGCTGAGCGAGGCGGAAGTCTCATCGCTCATCGACGAGGCGATCGGCGCGACCGGCGCCGCCTCCATCAAGGACATGGGCAAGGTGATGGGCGCCGTGAGGCAGAAGGCTCAAGGCCGGACGGACATGGGCGCGCTGAGCGCCCGCATCAAGGAGCGGCTGACCGCCAAGCCTTGACGCGCGCGCCCGACAGGCCGCCGTGCGCAGGGCGGCGAGTTCTGAGCTATTCTTGCGCGGTCGCACGGCGGTCCGGGTGCCATGGGACTCATTCCTCGCAGCTTCATCGATGAGCTCATCGCGCGCGCGAACATCGTCGAGGTCGTCGGCTCGCGCGTCGCCTTGAAGAAAGCCGGCCGCGAGTACAAGGCCTGCTGCCCGTTCCACAGCGAGAAGACGCCCTCCTTCTGGGTGAGCCCGGAGAAGCAGTTCTACCACTGCTTCGGCTGCGGCGCGCACGGGACCGCGCTCTCCTTCCTGATGGAGCACGACCGGCTGCCATTCCCCGAGGCCGTCGAGGAGCTCGCCTCGACCCTCGGCATCCCCGTCCCGCGCGATGCCGAGCCGCGAGGAAGCGGCGAGCGCGGGGCTCAGGACGGCCGCGCCGCTCAGCGCTCGAGGGACGGATCTCTCCACGAGCTGATGGGCCAGGTTGCCCGCTTCTACTGCGAGACCTTGAAGGGCAGCGAGCGGGCGAGGCAGTACCTCGGGCATCGCGGCCTCGATCGCGAGATCATCGAGCGCTTCGCGATCGGGTACGCGCCGAATTCGTGGAGTGAGGTGCTGCGCCGCTTCGGCGGCACGGAGGAGGGGCGGCGAAAGCTCACCGAGCTCGGCCTCGTCATCGAGAAGGCCGAGACGGGCGAGCCGCGACAGCCGAGCGGCGATGAAGCCGCGAGCGCCCGGGCGGGGCGCGGCGCGCTCGAGCGCCGCGAGGGCGCGCGGCTCTACGACCGCTTCCGCGACCGGATCATGTTTCCCATCCGCGACGCACGCGGGCGCGTCATCGCCTTCGGCGGGCGCGTGCTCGGTGAGGGCGAGCCCAAGTACCTCAACTCTCCGGAGACCGTGCTCTTTCACAAGGGGCGCGAGCTCTACGGCCTCTACGAGGCGCGTCAGAGCCGCGCCGCCCTCACGAGGCTGCTCGTCGTCGAGGGATACATGGATGTCGTGCGGCTCCATCAGTTCTCCGTGCCCTACGCCGTGGCCACGCTCGGCACGGCGACGACGCCGGAGCACCTCAAGCGGATCTTTCAACTGGTCCCCGAGGTCACCTTCTCGTTCGACGGCGATCGTGCGGGGCGCGCGGCAGCCTGGCGGGCGCTCGAGAACTCCCTGCCCGAGGCCCTCGAGGGCCGCGAGATCCGCTTCCTGTTCCTGCCCGAGGGGGAAGATCCCGACACGCTCGTCGCCAAGGAAGGCCGCGAGGCGTTCGAGCGCCGGCTCGCGCACGACGCTCTGCTCTTGTCGGAATACTTCGTGCGGGAGCTCGGCCAGCGCGTGACGACACGGGGCGCCGACGGCCGCGCCCGCGTGGCGCAAGCCGCCCGCCCGCTCCTGCAGCGGGTGCCGGAGGGGATCTATCGGCGCCTGCTCGTCGAGAGGCTCGCGCAGGCCTTCGGCTTTCAGCGAACGCCGGAAGGCGTCGCGGAGCTGCTCGGCGTGCGGATCGGCCGGCGGCTCGAGGGCGGCCGCGGGCCCGCTAGCGTCGGCCGAGGCAGCCTCGTGCGCCAGGCCGTGAGGCTGTTGCTGCACTTCCCCGAGGCGGCGTCCCGGATCCGGCCCGAGAGCCTCACCGGGCTCGAGCGCGTGGATGAGCCGGGGGCACAGCTCCTGCATGCGCTACTCACCGACCTGCAGGGGCAGCCGGCCCGCACCACCGGGCAGGTGCTCGAGCGATGGCGGGACCGGCCGGAGGGGGCGCACTTCGCCCGCCTGGCCGCCGCCGAGGCCCTGGTGCCGAGCGCCGTCGCTGCCGAGAGCGAGCTCGAGCAGGCGCTCGAGCGGCTGCTCGAGGAGACCGGCCGCCGCCGGCTCGACAGCCTGCTCGAGAAGGATCGGTCCGAGGGACTTTCGAGCGAGGAAAAATCGGAAATTCAAAGACTTACGATGGAGTTGGCCCGGGGGCGCCACCTCGCGGCCGCCTCCTGAGCCACCGGCCGCGACCCGAATTTGGCAGATCCCGGCAAGTCAAATAGAATGGTGTGCTTTGCCCGTCCGGCCCTTGAGTTGCCACGGCATGGTACTCACATAGGGGACGTCAATATCCTTCATCCTCGTCACGCGCTCACCCGCGCCGCCACACCATGACACGTAAGCCGAAGCCCACTGCAGCCAGCAAGAAACGCACAATACCCGGCAAGTCGGTCAAGGCCACCGCCCTGAAGAAGGCGGCCGCCGCGACGGTACGCGATCGCAAAGCGGCGCCGCCGAAGCGGCCGATTGAAGCTGCGCCGAAGCCTGCCGATAACGTGGCGAGCCCGGGAACTCTCCGGGCCCGTACGACTCAGCCCGAAGGTGAAGCCAGGGCCGGCTCGAAGAATGCTGGAGAGAAGAGGATCTTGGGAATCGAGCGCCGCGTGACCGTGATGTCCGAGGACCGCCAATCGCAGCTCAAGCTGCTGATTGCTCGCGGCAAGGAGCAGGGCTACCTCACGTACGCGCAGGTGAACGATCACCTGCCCTCGGAGATCGTGGACCCCGAGCAGATCGAGGACATCGTCAACACGATCAACGACATGGGGATTCCGGTCTACGAGAAGGCGCCGGATACCGAGTCGTTGCTCGCCACCGAGCCCGCCGCCCCCGCCGACGAGGAGGCCATCGAGGAAGCCGCGGCGGCGCTCGCGGCGCTCGACGCAGAGCTCGGTCGCACGACGGACCCTGTCCGCATGTACATGCGCGAGATGGGAACCGTCGAGCTCTTGACGCGCGAGGGCGAGATCCGCATCGCCAAGCGCATCGAGGAGGGTCTCGACGCCGTGCGTACGGCTCTGTCGATGTATCCGCCGACCTTCGAGTTCCTGCTGAAGGCTTACGAGCCCGTGAGAAGCGGCCAGGCCCGGCTCGTGGACGTGATCGTCGGCTTCATCGATCCCAACGCGCCGGATGTGATCGCGCAGCCGCAGAACCCGACGAAGATGGAGCTCATCTCGCAGGAGGAGGAGAGCGGCGACGACGAGGAGGAATCCGAGGAGAGCGAGGACAGCGAGGAAGCCGTGGATACCGGACCCGATCCGGAGGAGGCCGCGCGCCGCTTCGCCTCGATCCAGAAGGGCTACGGGCAGGCGCTCGCGGCGATCCAGAAGTCCGGCGCGGGCGATGCGCGCGCCATGAGGCTGCGCAAGCGGCTCGCGGCGGAGTTCATGGAGCTGAAGCTCTCGCCGCGCATGTTCGATGCGCTCATCCTCAATCTGCGCGCGCACATCGGCGAGATCCGCCAGCTCGAGAAGGAGATCATGATCCTCGCCGTGCGCGACGCCG
>JASHSR010000197.1 GCA_030038645.1 Gammaproteobacteria bacterium | reverse complement strand
GTGCGTGCGAGCCGAGCGCCACGCCGAGCTCGGCCGTCTATTGCGATGACTCGAGCCGACGCTTCGGCTACCACCCGACGCCTAGCTCTTACTGGCCGAGCAGCCCGCGACCTCCGACCTGCGCTTCTCGGCCGCGCTTTTCTCTGGGAAGCTCGCCGTGCTCACGGGGGCGCATGATGGACCACCGCCGAATTCGGCATACTCGGCCTGCATTTCGCTTTGATCCCACTTGCCGTCGGCACGGTGGCATCGATCGCGGTGACCGTGATCTACAACACAAGCTACGGTGCGCGGAGCCGCGTCGGTGCCGCGCCACCCGCTACGGCCGGCGATCCGGACGCCTGAGGACCCTGGCGATCGGTCGACGGCGTCGGGCGTAGACTCAGGTCTCCCGCCGGATCGCGCAGGCCGAGAACGCGCCGCGCATTGTCGTGCAAAACCTTGGCGCGGTCCGACTCGGGCAGGCCGATCTCCTCGAAGAGCCGCAGCGCCGCCGCCGGGCTCCAGCAGGGATAGTCCGATCCGTACATCACGTGATCCGCGCCGAAATACTCGATCGCGAATTTGATACCCGGCATGTGCGGCGAGACGGTGTCCGTATACATGCGCTTCAGGTAGACGCTCGGCGCCGCGCCGAGCTTGGCGGCTTTCGCATTCTTGTCCAGCCGGCCCGCTTGGTAAGGCAAGAAGCCGCCCGTGTGCGACATCACCACTTTCAGCTCCGGGTTCCGCTCCATGATGCCCGAGAGAATAAGCCGGCCCGCCGCGACGCTAACTTCGATTACCCTTCCCAGGGTGAGGTGTAACGCCCCACCGTAGTCGGATAGCAAATTGGCGAAGACCGCGTCGGTCGGATGCAGGAACAACGGTACGCCCAGCTTCGCTGCGCAGGCGTAAAAGGGCTCGAGCCATTCCGCATCGATGTGAGGGTCGTCACCGATGCTGCTCGGCAGGTTCGCACCGGTCAGTCCGAGATTGTTGACGGCGTGCTCCAGCACTTGCACGGCCACCTCGGCCCGCGCCAGCGGCACAGCCGCCGTCGCCCAGACTCTGCCGGGATGGCGCCGCTGCGCGTCCGCCATCTCCTCGTTCCACAGCGCCGCGGCGTCGAGGCCCTCCTCCTGCGAGAGATCGGAGAAATGCACCGACAGCGGACCGATGGAACACACCGCCTTGACATGATGCGCGAGACCGTCCATGTGCTCGAGTTGCCGGTCGAGATCGAACCATTCAGGACCGGCGTGAAAACGCGGTGGCTCACCTTCGCGACGCCAGTAGCGATACCCGCCGGCCGCGCTGCGCTCGGCTCGCGGATAGCCCCTGCGCCGGCACAGACTTTCAAAAACCGATTTCGGCCACCAGTGAAAGTGCGAATCGATGATCATCACGCGCACGACTCCGCGGACCGCTCTCCGCCGGCCGTGATCTTTCGGCCGCAACTTGTTTATTATGGGGCCAACCGCTCTCGGTGGCGCCCGACCGGAGGCCGGATTTCGGGGGGTCGGGGCCTGTTTTCTGTCGCGGCGCCGGGACGCACGCCGTAAGTTTCCCGAGGATACATGCTCGCCATTCGCGCGACAGTCTTTGCGGCGCTTGCCCTGCTTTCGACGGGCAACGCGTTCGCCGTGGATCAGCTCGTCGTCGGACAGTCGGTCGCGACGGCCGTCACGTTCACGCCGCTCGAAATCGGCGAGCATGCCGGCATCTGGAAGCGAAACGGCCTCTCCCTGCGGATCATCTCCTTCAGCGGGGACGCCCAGCTGCAGCAAGCGTTGACGGCCGGCACGGTGCAAATCGGGCTCGGATCCGGACCGGCACTGGCGTTTCTCGCCAAGGGAGTGCCGGCCAAGGCCATCGGCGCCTTCGGCGGCCGGCCCTTCAATCTCTGCCTCGTCGTCGCCACGAACTCCGGTATCCGGTCGATCGAGGGACTGAAGGGCAAGCAGATCGGAGTCACGACACTCGGGTCGCTGAGCCACTGGCTCGTCCTCGAGACCTCGCGGCGGTACGGCTGGAAAGGTAGCGACGCGCTGGTGCCGGTGCCGCTCGGCTCGCCGCGCGCACAGCTCGCGGCGCTGAGCCGCGGCCAGATCAGCGGTCACGTGACCACCACGGTGCAGGGGTTCACCGACGAGCTGCGCGGCACGGGGCGCATCCTGCTGAACTACGGCGACATGCTCCCGGACTTCATCACGCACGTGTTTTTCGCGCGCGACACTCTGATCGCGCGCAATCCGGACGCGGTGCGGCGCTTTCTGTTGGGATGGCAGCAGACCATCGCCTACATGCAGGCTCACCAAGGCGAGTCCGTGCAGCTCGCGGCCGCATTGCTGAGTCTCAAGCCCGAGACCGTGGCGAAGGCCTATCCTTACGTGATGGCCACGTTATCGACCAATCTCACCTTCCAGCCGCGCGCGCTCGCGGTACTGTCCCGCTCCTTCGTCGAGCTCGGCATCCTTCCGAGCGAGCCGGACTTGTCCGCGCTCTATACGAACCGGTTCATTCCGGCTCCCCGCTGATTCTCGTACCGCGCTGCCGCACCCGGGCCGCGGGGTGGGGAGGGCCGCCGGTTCTTGCGCTCGGAAGCAGGGGCGCTCATCCTTCGGTGAGGCCCGAACGCTCCGATGAAGCTGGCGTACCCCAACCTCAGAAACCTGAGCAGGATGCTCAGAGTCATCGACATCGGCAGCCTGACTCACGTCGGCGAGGCCGTCGGCCGCTCTCAGCAGACGATCAGCCACTCCATCCAGGCGCTCGAAACGGAGCTCGGCGTACGGCTGTTCGAGCGCACCTCACTCGGCACGCGCCCGACGCGCGAAGCCATCATGCTCGGGGCACACGCGCGCAGCGCCATCGCCCACCTTGCCAAAGCCCGAGAAGTCTTCCGCAGCCACTACGGCGCCTCAGCCGCACGCCGAGCCCCGCGGGTCTGGGATCTCAACATCTCCAACCGGCACGTCTTCGCCTTTCTCTCACTGTGCGAGCAGCGCGAATCGAGGCGGGCGGCGGGCGAGCTCGGTCTCGACGTCTCCGCGGTGCGCAAGGCGATTCGCGCCCTCGAAGGGCAGCTGGGCCAGCCGCTGTTCGAGAGGGCGTCGCGCGGGTTCCTGATCCCTACCGAGTTCGCCGAGCAGCTCGCCAGGCAACTCAAGATGGCGCTCGCGGAGATTCGCGCCGGGCTGGACGAGCTGCTGAGCTTGGGTGGAGTCATCCAGGGCGAGGTGATCATCGGCGCCGCGCCGCACGCGCGGTCCATTCTCTTGCCGCTCATCGTCGCCCGTCTCCATGGGAAATACCCGAGACTGACGCTGAGCCTGCGCTACGACAGCTACGACGACCTGGAAAAAGGAGTGAGCTGCCGGGATGTCGACTTCGTCCTCGGATCCGAGCGGGAGCACCCCACCTCGCCGGATGTCACCGCGCATCCGTTGCTGCGCGATCGCCTGGAGATCCTGGCGCGCGCTGATCATCCTCTCGCTAAACGGCCGGGCCCGGATCTGCGGCGGTATTTGGATGCCCAATGGGTGCTGCCGCCCCGCTATGTACCGATGCGCAGACGCTTGGGCGAGTTCCTGCGGTCGCAGGGACTCGCTGAACCCATACCGGTCTTCGAGACGGGCGACAGCGAAATCGTGAAGGGCCTGTTGCTCGAAACAGACTGCCTCGCGCTCGCGCTGCGCTGTGAGTGCGCCCAGGAAGTGGAGCACGGCATCCTGACGTTCCTACCCTGTCCCGAGCCGCTCGCGGCGTTGCTGCGCTCGCCCGTCACGCTGCACCTCACCTTCCCGGCACAGGCCACCCGTCCTCCGAGCGCGCAGGCATTTTTCGACGAGGCCGCCAGCGTCGCGGCGGAGCTGCAAGAGCAGTACTCACAGCTCGGATGGACCACGTGAGCCGGACGAGGCTCGGAGCGCGCGGATCGCCCGCGCGGCGACAGCGACGTCTGCCATGGACTCCACCCGGATCGGGCAGCGGCCCGCCGAGCGTCGCCGTTGACATTATGGTCAGTATACTGAGTATAATGCGAGAGAGGAGGAAGACTAAAATGCGCGAGCGTACCGCGGTGAGTCGTGCGAAAGCGTCCACGGTCGGCGGCAGAGGGCCGACCCTGCGCTTGAAACCTTTGATGTGCGCCGCGGCGGCCGCGGCGTGGCTCGTCGCCGGCACCGTCGTTGCGGGCGACACGGCGGCCGGCTTGCCGCAGGAAACCGCAGGCGCGGCCTGCTCCGGTCCGGACTGGACGTACTACGTCCATTGCCCACTCAAGAGCATCCCGCCGACGGTGTCGGGCGGCGTCAATGCGACGACCGCCGGCGAGCTCATCGTCGAGCCGCCCACGCTCCTCGCGATCGGCGTCGATTGGCGGATCAGCGGCGACGAGAACCGCAACGCGAAGGTCGAGATGGTCTACCGCCGCAAGGGCGAGGCCACTTGGCACAAGGCATTGCCGCTGCTGCGGCTGCAGAACGAAAGCGTGAACTCCGGCAGCCCGCTGCTCCGGTACGTCATTCCCAACATGTTCTCGGGCAGCATATTGGACCTGCGGCCGGATACGGATTACGAGATCAGGCTCACTCTCAGCGATCCGGACGGGGTCACAGGCGAGGCCGTGCGGACCGTCTGGGCGCACACCCGCGCCGAGCCGAAAGTCCCGACCGGCGGCAGGGTTTATAACGTGTATCCGTGGGGCTACAAGGGTCCCGTACAAAAGCCGGCGTTCATCGGGCTCAATGCCGCCTACTATCTCGAGGGCGGGCGCCACGCCGACTGGTCGAACGTATCGGCGCCGCGGGTACGGCCGGGCGATGTGATCCTGGTCCATGCCGGTGTCTACAGGGATACGAGGACCGAATACGGTGGCAGCACGACGCGCGCGACTCTCGGCACGCCGTTCGACGGCACTTATTACTTCACGCAGTCCGGCACGCCGGACAAGCCGATCGTGATCAAGGCGGCCGGCGATGGCGAGGTGATCTTCGACGGCGACGGCAACTTCAACCTCTTCAACCTGATGGCCGCCAACTACAACTATTTCGAGGGCATCACCGTCCGCAACACCGAGATCGCCTTCATCCTCGGCATGAAGAACATCGTCGGTTCGAGCGGCTTCACCCTCAAGCACTGCAAGATCGAGAACGTCGGTCGCGGCATCTACGATGACTGGAGCGGGTCGAAGGACTTCTACATCGCCGACAACGTTTTCATTGGCCGCCACGATCCCACGAGGATGATGAGCTGGCAGCCCCGTGGTCCCTTCGCGAAGCTGCCGGGGTTTCCGGAAAAGATCAGCGGCCCGGGCGGCTCCGAATACGCCATCAAGATCTACGGGCAGGGCCACGTCGTCGCCTACAACCGAGTGGAGGAGTTCCACGACGGCATCGACGTCGCCACCTACGGCGATCCAGATGGCTCGCCCAACGAGATTCCGGACCGCATCCCGGTCTCGATCGATTTCTACAACAACGACATCTTCAACATGGGGGACAACTGCATCGAGGCCGACGGCGGCGCGCGCAACATCCGCGTGTTCCGCAACCGTTGCTTCAACAGCGGCGGCGGCGCTTTCAGCGCGGAGACGACGTTCGGCGGTCCCATTTACTTCTATCGCAACGTCGTCGTCCAGAATCTCGGCAGCCCGATTAAGTTCGCCGTCCTGCCGGCGGGGGTGCTCAACTACAACAACACCTACCTGTCTCAGAACATGAACACCGGACTCGCCTCCAACGTTCATTTCAGGAACAACCTGATGCTGTCGTGGGGCGGCGGCGGGCGGGGAGCGTCGAGGTCGAGCTTCTCGGTGAACACCTTCACCAACTACTCGGACTCGG
The DNA here is from genome assembly GCA_030038645.1 of Gammaproteobacteria bacterium. Taxonomy (GTDB): domain Bacteria; phylum Pseudomonadota; class Gammaproteobacteria; order Steroidobacterales; family Steroidobacteraceae; genus JASHUC01. The sequence goes on along the minus strand of JASHSR010000197.1, from coordinate 7,901 downwards.
ACTACAACGGGTTCCACAACGGAGAGGGCGTCGCCAACCCGTTTGCCTGGAACTCGCCGCCTTTCGATGTCCGCGCTCTTTATCCCAAGCCCGTCATACCGGCCTGCCCGGCAGGAACCCAGGAGCGGCCTCTCTGCGCCGCCGAGGGATTGCCGATCCCGTCGCTGAACCCGCGCGTATCGCTGGTCCGCCGGTCGTTCGAGTCGCTGGCGCAGTATGCGGCGGCGACGGGCCAGGACCGCCATTCGATCCTGGTGGACTACGACATATTCGTTCACGCCGAGCCGCCCAACCTGCCGGACATCACGCACCTGTACCGGCCGTCCGACTACGATCTGCGGCTACGTAAGGGCTCTAAGGCAATCGATGCCGGCGTCGTGTTGCCGAACATCGACGACGGTTACACCGGCCGTGCGCCCGACCTGGGCGCCTACGAGTACGGGATGCCGGTGCCGCACTACGGCCCGCGCCCATGAGGCGTCCGTAGCGCGCCCACATTGCGGAACGGCAGGAGTCAAGGGCGCCGCCGGGAGCGGCCGCAAGACCCGCACATCCGGTGCGGCGGGACCGGATGCGCGGGTTGGCGCAGTCTCGCTCTCCCGAGGCGGCGCTCCCTTTGCGCGGGAGAGCAAATTGGATGGCCAGGGGCGGATTATCTGTCTCGACCCGCGCGGCGCACGGGTAGCGTGACTTGATCGAGCGGACGCTCCGAGCATGCCGGCACTGCGCACAGCCATATTCTTGCAGTCATCCGAAGCCGCGGGTCGCGAAACCGTGCCCGACGGCCCGCAAGTCGTGCCATCCTCGGTTGGAGAGCGTCGGAACGAGACCGTGAGCAATCGAGAATCGAGCCCTGTGGGCGATGCGGCGATCACCATTCGAGGCGTGTCCAAGAGCTTCGACCGAAGTGGCGATGGCGGCCGCCTGCCCGCCTTGGACGCCGTCGATCTCGAGATTCGCCGCAACGAGTTCGTGTGCCTGCTGGGCCCGAGCGGCTGCGGCAAGAGCACGCTGCTCAACATCATCGGTGGGCTGCTCGAGCCGAGTACGGGCGAGGTCTTCGTGAATAGAAAGCGTGTCGCCGGCCCCCTCCCCAAGGAGGTTGCCTTCGTGTTTCAGGAAGACACGCTGCTGCCGTGGTACACGATCGTCCAGAACATGTACGTCGCCTTGGAGTTCCAGGGCGTCCCGCGGGAGCAGCGGGACGACCGTGTGCGTGCTGCACTCGAGGCGGTGGGCATGACCGACTTCGCCCGCTACTACCCGCATCAGCTCTCGGTCGGGATGAAGCAGCGGGTCGCCGTGGCGCGGGGCCTGTCGCTGCAGACCGACATCGTCCTGATGGATGAGCCGTTCGCGGCCCTCGACGAGCAGACGAGAATGGTCCTGGGAGAAGACCTCTCGGAATTGCTCGAGCGGACGCGCAAGACGATCGTCTTCGTCACCCACAGCCTGGCTGAGGCGGTGTTCCTTTCGGACCGTATCTTCGTGTTCACCGCCCGCCCGGCGCACCTCAAGAGCGTCGTTGCCGTCGAGGAACCGCATCCACGGCAGCCGAGTTTCATGACTTCCGACAAGTTCAACGAGCTGCGCAATCGGCTCTACGGCCTGCTGCGCGCGGAAATCCGCGAGGCCGTCCGGCAGAACGTCTGATCGGTTCTCGATGACGATGCAGAGGCTCTTGAAAGTAGTGTGGTCCCCGAGATCGATCCAGATCGGCTTCGTCGCGGCGGTTTTCCTCGCATGGCACCTGCTGACGCGGTTCGGCCGCATCAGTCCGCTATTCCTGCCCCCCCTCGACGCCGTTTATACGGCGCTTGCCGCAATCTTCACTAGCGGCGCGGTGGTGCGGGCCGTAGTCACGACGCTGCGCACAGTGCTGATCGCGTACGCTGGAGCTGCGCTGCTCGGCATCGCCGTCGGCTTCGGCATCACGCGATCGCGGTACCTGTGCCAGCTGGCGGAGCCGCTGCTGTCGAGCCTCTTTGCGATACCCCTTACGCTGTTCTTCCCCCTGTTCCTGCTGTTCTTCGGGATCGGTCCGGAATCGAAGATCGCCTACGGCATGACCTACGCGTTTTTCCCCGTCGTGCTGAACACGATCAGCGGCCTGAGTCACGTGGACGGGAAGCTGATTGCCGCCGCCCGCTCCATGGGCGCGCCGCCGCACCTGCTGCTCCGGCGCGTGTTGCTCCCCGGCGCACTGCCGGTGATCCTGACGGGCCTGCGGATCGGCTTTTTCATTTGCTTTGCGACGGTGCTGGGGGGGGAGACGCTCTCCTCGATCAGCGGGCTGGGCCACGAGGTCGCCAACTCGGCTCAGCTGATGGATTCCGGCCGCATGTTCGCTTGGATACTCGTCGTGATCGCCACGTCGTTCTGCCTGGTCCTGCTCGCAGGATTGCTCGAGCGTCTCAGGGGCGGCTGGCGCGGAGGCGACTTGCGATGAGCGCGCTCGCCGGGGATAGGTCGCGGCTGCAAGCTACTCTGCGGAGCCCGGCGGTCGGCCGACTGGGCGTGATCGCCGCGGGGCTGGTGATCTGGGAAGCCCTCGCTCGGACGATAGCCGACCCCGCGTTCGTGAGTCCGCCGACGCGCGTCCTGCAGGCGCTCGTCACCCGGACACTTGCCGATCCGATGGTCCTCCGCGCGATCGGCACCACCTTCTGGGAGCTGCTGCTTGCGTTCGGCCTCGCTGTATTCGCAGGTACCGCCGTGGGGGTGCTCGTGAGCGTCAGCGAGCGTATCAGCCGCACCTCCTATCCGCTGGTCTTGATGCTCTACGCCGTTCCCCAGGTGACCGTGCTGCCGTTGTTCGTGATGTTCTTGGGCCTCGGCCCGGCGAGCAAAGTGGCGTTCGGGTTCACCCACGGGATCTTCCCGATCATGGTGAACGTCATCGCCGGCATGCGCGACATCAATCCGGCATTCGTGCGCTCCGCACGCTCCATGGGCGCAGGCCGCATGCAGATCCTGCGCCACGTCGTCTTTCCCCATCTGGTACCGAGCTTTTTCGCCGGCATGCGGCTCAGCATGGCGATGACGCTGCTTGGCGTCATCCTCGCGGAGCTCTATGCCTCCATCGACGGCGTAGGCTACTTCGCGCACTTGTATTCCGAGAGCTTCGACCCTGCACCGCTGTATGCGCTGATCGTGGTGCTGGCGCTCATGGCTGTCCTGCTGAACGAGCTCGCGCGCCGCGCCGAGCTGCGGTTTGCCGGGAGGCGGAGGTGATCGGGTGAAAGAGCGGGTGTCGTACGTGGCGGGCACCGACATCGGTGGAACCTTCACAGACTTGGTCGCATTCGGCGAGCGAGGGCTCGTGTGCTCGAAGAGCGCGACGATCGCGGATGCGCCGGAGCGAGGTGTGGCGGAGTGCATCAGCCTCGCCGAATTGTCTCCCGGCGGCCTATCGGAGTTGCTGCACGGCTCGACGATCGCCATCAACACGGTACTGGAGTGCAAGGGCACCGCGACGGCGCTACTGACGACGAAGGGCTTCGCCGACGTGTACGCGATAGGGCGCGCCAACCGCCCCCAGAGCTTCGATCTCGATTTCGAGCGTCCTCGGCCGCTCGTGGGCCGGCAGCTGCGCCTTGAAGTCGACGAGCGTATCGATGGCGCGGGCGCCGTCATCAGGCCGCTGGACGGCGCGCAGGTGGAGGAGCTCGGAGCGCGGTTGGTCGCCGCCGGCGTGCTCGGCGTTGCGATCTGCTTCCTCCACAGCTATCGCAACCCTGCGCACGAGGCCGAGGCGGCGCGCCTTTTGCGGGAGCGCCATCCGCAGCTGTTCGTTACGGCAAGTCACGAAATCTTGCGGGAGATACGCGAATACGAGCGCACATCGACCACCGTCCTCAACGCCTACATTGGACCGAAGGTGGACGGCTATCTCGGCGAGCTCGACCGGTTCTTGACCGGCCGCGGCTTCCGTGGGTCGTTGCAGATCATGCGCTCCAACGGCGGGACGATGTCCGTGGAGCAGGCGCGCCGGCAGCCGGTGTGGATGATGGAGTCCGGACCCGTGGCCGGCATGATCGGTGCGGCTGAGCTGGCGCGCCTGCTCGGCCTGAAGAGCGCGATCGGCTTTGATATGGGCGGCACCACGGCCAAAGCGACGTTGATCGACGGAGGAGTGCCGCTTTTCCGCGAGGGCTACTTCATCGGCGGACCGGCGAGCGGCCAGCCCATGCAGCTTCCAGTGGTGGATGTGATCGAAGTCGGCGCGGGCGGCGGCAGCTTGGCCTGGGTAGACACGCAAGACGCCTTACGAATCGGCCCGGAAAGCGCCGGCGCGTCGCCGGGGCCCGCATGCTATCGCCGGGGAGGGACGCTTCCCACCGTCACGGACGCCAACTTGCTGCTGGGCCGGCTGAACTCGCGGCGCTTCCTCGGCGGGGGCATGACTCTGGACGTGAAGCTCGCCGAACGGGCGCTGCAGGCCGGCGTGTGCCAACCTTTGGGGATGGCGCTGCGGAGCGCCGCTCGCGGCATCGTGCAGATCGCGGACACCATGATGTCGTTGGCGGTGCGTGCCGTGTCGATGGAGCGGGGCATCGATCCGCGTGACTGCACGCTCATTGCCTTCGGCGGGGCAGGCCCTCTGCACGCAGTGGCGGTTGCAAGGGAGATCAACATCGCACGGGTCGCGGTGCCGCGATATCCCGGCACGTTCTCCGCCCTCGGCATGTTGCTCGCGGCCTGGCGGCAGGATTTCGTGCAGACCTTCGTGGCCGAGCTCGCGGGCATCGACGGGGCGGAGGTCGACAGGCAGTTTGCACTGATGGCCGAAGTGGGCTGGCGACAGCTGCGGAAGGACGGCCTCGACGCCGCTGAGCTCGTGTTGGTTCGCAGCGTCGACCTGCGATACCGCGGACAGGATCACGCGCTTGCCGTGCCGCTGGAAGGCGCGCCACTCGACTCCACACGCGCGACGACGCTGCGCGAGGTGTTTGACGCCATGCACGAGCGACACTACGGACACGCTGCGCCCGGCGAGCCGGTCGAGATCGTCAACTTGCGCCTGTCCATGCACGTGCCGCGCGACAGGAAGTTCGTCGAGCGGCTGCTCGCGGCTCCGCATGAGGCGCGGGCGTCGAAGCAGCCCCATTCGAGCCGCGATGTGATCTTCGGCGACGCCCAGCGGTCGGAGGCGGCGCGGATCGTGTGGCGCCCCGATCTCGAGGTCCACGATATCGTCGAAGGGCCGGCGGTGATCGAGGAGGAGAACTCGACGACATTGATCCATCCCGGAGACGTAGCCCGGGTGGACGAGTTGGGCATCATCATGATCGATGTGGCACCGGCATGAGCGGCGCGAGGAACTTCGACCCCGTCACGCTGGAAGTCGTACGCTACGGCGTGATCGCCGCGGCGGACGACATGGCGACGGCGCTTTGCAAGACCGCTTACAGCATGATGATCTATGAGGTGCGCGACTTCTGCTGCGGGCTGATCGACACGCAAGGCAGGATGATTGCGCAAAACCGCGGCGGGCTACCTATCTTCCTGGCCGACCTCGGCATCGTGATTCGCGACGGTATCGAGAAGTATGGACTCGGCGGCTTCTCGCCGAACGACGTTCTGCTCATGAACCACGCGGGCGTCTGCGGCCAGCACCTCAATAACGTCGCCGTCTATACGCCCTGTTTCCACCGCGGCAACCTGATCGCCTTTGCGGCGAGCCGCGCGCACTGGATCGACATCGGCGGCTCGCGGGTGGGCTTCGGCTCGAGCCAAACGACCGAGATCTACCAAGAAGGGCTGCAGTTCCGCTCGATCAAGCTCTACGACGGCGGAATCCCCAATGAGGGGGTACTGCAGATCATCCGCGACAACGTGAGGTTTCCGGATTCGGCGCTCGGAGACCTGCGTGCCCAGATCGCTTGCTGCAGACTCGGCGAAAAGCGCATTGGCGAGGTCGCCGAACGCTACGGATGGGACACGGTGACGCGGTGTATCGAGGAGATCTGGGATCAGGCCGAAAAGCGCGCCCGCGCCGTCGTGTCGCAGATTCCGGATGGACGATATTCGGCCGAATCCTGCCTGGACAACGACGGACGCGAGCTCGACAAGCCGCTGCGCGTGAAAGTGACCGTCGAGGTGCGCGGCTCCGAGATGATCATGGATTTCTCCGAGATGAATCCGCAGGTGATGGGCCCGTTGAACGCCGGATACTCGGGTGGCCTGGCCGCAGCGCGCGTCGCCTACAAGTGCCTCACGCTGCCCGAGGCTCCCGTCAATGAAGGCTCGTTCCGTGCGCTCAGTCTCGTGCTGCCGGAGGGCACGTTCCTGAGTGCCCGCCCGCCGGCCGCCGTGGGCCAGTGGAGTATCGCGCTGCCGACCGTGGTCGATACGACGTTCAAGGCACTGGCTTCCGCGATGCCGGAGAGAATTCCCGCCGCGCACAAGGGCGATATGGGCGGGTACTCCATCTATGGGCAGGATGCACAGGGCCGCCGCTTCGTGCTGCTCAACATGACGGGCGGAGGGTGGGGAGGTCACATCGACCGCGACGGCGAGGACGCTTCGGTTTCCATCTGCCAGGGCGACGTGCGCAACATTCCCGTCGAGGTGCAGGAGGCCATGTATCCGGTGCGCATCGAGCATTTCAAGTTACGCGCTGACAGCGGCGGGCCCGGCCGTTACCGGGGCGGGCTCGGCATCGAAACCCGCATCACCTGCCTCGTTCCCTGCAGGATCAACGTGAACCTGGACCGCATTCGGTGCCCGCCGTGGGGCTTGGCGGGCGGGCTTGCGGGAGAGAGTAACCAGGGCGTGGTCCGGCGCGCAGACGGCCGTGAGGAGGTCATCTACAAGGGCACCAACGTGCCGCTCGCGCCCGGCGATTCGGTGACCTTTCGCACGGCTGGCGGCGGCGGCTACGGAACCCCGAAGGACCGCGAGCCGGCGCGGATCGCGGCGGATCTGCAAGAGGGCCTCATCAGCGAAGCCGAGGCTCGCCGGATCTACGGTGTGACTCTCGCATGAGAATCGCGGTTGTCGGTGCCGGCGCGATCGGCGGCTATCTTGGCGCGCGCCTCGCCGCAGGGGGCGAGGAGGTCACGTTCATCGCCCGCGGTGCGAGCCGCGCGGCCATCTCCGGCTCCGGGATCCATCTCGTTCTCGAGGACGGTACGGAACTGCACTCCCGCAATGTCGGTGTCTTCGAGAGCGCGAGAGACGCAGGTGTGCACGATTTGGTTCTGCTGGCGGTCAAGGCGCACCAAGTCGCGGCGGTAGCCCCCGACATCCATTTTCTGTGTGATGCGAGGACCCCCATCGTGACGCTGCAGAACGGCATTCCATGGTGGTACTTCCATAAGCTGCCCGGACCGCTCCAGGGGCAGGCCATCCAGTCGGCCGACCCCGGGGGAGTCATCGCGGCGCACATCGATCCCGAGCGGATCATCGGGAGCGTCGTGTACCCCGCTGCGAGCCTCACGGCGCCCGGTGTCGTCAAGGTCATCGAAGGCAACCGGCTCGCGCTGGGCGAACTCGACGGAGCGACAACGCCACGGCTCGAAGCCATTGCAGCCTGCCTGAGCCGGGCCGGGTTCAGAGTGCACACGCTGGCGGACATTCGCAGCGAGATTTGGCTGAAGCTCCTCGGCAACCTGGCCTTCAACCCCTTGAGCGCGCTCACGCATGCGACGCTGGTGGACATCTGCCGATTTCCGCCGACGCGCGCTCTCGCTACCGAAATGATGGGTGAGGCGAAGAGCGTTGCCAGCAAGCTCGGCGTGACGCTCAGAGTCGGAATAGAGCGCCGGATCGCTGGCGCGGAAAAGGTGGGAGCTCACAAGACGTCCATGCTTCAAGACGTCGAGCAAGGGCGGCCGATCGAGCTCGAAGCGCTGGTCGGCGCCGTGGTGGAGCTGGGAATCCTTATCGGGACTCCC
>JASHSR010000196.1 GCA_030038645.1 Gammaproteobacteria bacterium | reverse complement strand
GTGAAGAAGCACCTGCGCGCGCAGGAGATCGCGCTCGAGCACCGGCTGCCGTGCGTCTATCTCGTCGACTCCGGCGGCGCGTTCCTGCCGCTGCAGGATGAGGTGTTCCCGGACAAGGAGCATTTCGGCCGCATCTTCTTCAATCAGGCGCAGATGTCGGCGCGCAACATCGCGCAGATCGCCGTCGTGATGGGCAGCTGCACCGCGGGCGGCGCGTACGTGCCCGCGATGTCCGACGAGACCATCATCGTGCGCAACCAGGGCACGATATTTCTCGGCGGTCCCCCGCTCGTGAAGGCTGCGACGGGAGAGGAGGTCGACGCCGAGACCCTCGGCGGCGGCGAGGTCCATGCGCGCATCTCCGGCGTCGCGGATCATCTTGCCGAGAGCGACGAGCATGCGCTCGCGCTCGCGCGCTCCGCGCTCGCGAGCCTCGCGGCGCCGCGCGCCCCATGGCTCGCGTGCTCCGAGCCGCGCGAGCCCCGGCTCGATCCCCGCGAGATCTACGGCATCGTCCCGGAGGATGCGCGCCAACCCTACGACGTGCGCGAGATCATCGGCCGGCTCGTCGACGATTCGGAGTTTCACGAGTTCAAGGCCGAGTACGGCGCGACGCTCGTCTGCGGGTTCGCGCGCATCTGGGGCTGCCCGCTCGGCATCGTCGCGAGCAACGGCATCCTGTTCTCCGAATCCGCGCTGAAGGGCGCCCACTTCGTGCAGCTCGCGAGCCGCCGGCGGGTGCCGCTGCTTTACCTGCAGAACATCACCGGCTTCATGGTGGGCGAGCGCTACGAGCGCGCCGGCATCGCGAAGGACGGCGCGAAGATGGTGACGGCCGTCGCGTGCGCGACGGTGCCCAAGCTCACCCTGATCATCGGCGGCTCCTTCGGCGCGGGCAACTATGCGATGTGCGGCCGCGCCTACGGAGCGCGCTTTCTGTGGACGTGGCCGAACTCGCGCATCTCCGTCATGGGCGCAGAGCAGGCCGCCCAGGTCCTCGCGACGGTACGCCGAGAGAGCGCCGAGGCGCGCGGCACGCCGTGGCCGGACGCCGAGCAGCAGGCGTTCATGAGCGACATCCGCGCGCACTACGAGGCCCAGGGCAACCCGTACTACGCCACGGCGCGCCTGTGGGACGATGGTGTGATCGATCCGCTCGATTCGCGGCGCGTGCTCGGGTTGGCATTGCATCTTGCGATCCACGGGCCCGAGCCGGCACCCGAGCGCTACGGCGTATTCCGCATGTGATTGTGGCCGTCCCCGGGAACGTCTAATCTTCTCGCCCTCCGCCAGAAGGACCAGCATAAGAATGAAATGCCTCGACTGCAGCACGGAAATGACGAACTACGAGATTCACACCCTGACCGGCAAAGTGTCGTACAACGTTTGCGAGTCCTGCGGCGGGCTTTGGTTGGACAGGGGTGAATTGGACAAAATGGCGTATCAGGTCGATGGCGACATCGAGTATTGCTCGAAGGATAGAGCGCGGGGAACCGCCCCCATCCATCGCTGCCCGCGTTGCCCCGGCATGCAGCTGCAGAAGGTCATGTTCCTGGGAGACGATGCCTTCATCTTGCAGCGCTGTGACAATTGCAACGGCTTTTGGCTCGACGGCGGCCAGTTGGAAAAGATCGACGAGAAACTGGCGAAGATCATGCGCGTCAAGGGCGAGGGGTTCTCGGCATTCATCACCAACGTCCACCTTCCGCATTACTACAAGCGCATCAAGCGGGATAGCGCGGAGACGGATTTCTCGGAGCCGGTTCTTCCCGTTCGGCATGCAAAATTGCTGAGCAAGACCCCTCACAAATGCCCCACCTGCGAGAACGCTTTGGATTCCTATGGAGCCTACGGCATCAAAATCGAGAATTGCTCCGAATGCGGCGGCCTCTGGCTGCATCCGAGGGAGCTCAAGGCCCTGAAGGCGAAGGTGGATGCAGGCTCTTGGGGCAACCTGCGCTGGATGAACGACGAGGTGGATGCCTTGGAAAAGGCGAGCGCAATGGTATCCGACAAACGCTGCCCCGAATGTCGGGATAGCCGGCTGGTGTCCACCCGCTTTGGAAACTCGAAGATCATCGTCGATTGGTGCGAGCAATGTCGCGGCATCTGGCTGCAGTGCGACGAGTTCGAGGAGATTTGCCGCTATTTGAGGGACGAGCTGGATCGCCTCACCCCGAAGGATATGGAGAAGAAGGTGGCCGAAGAAGTCAAAAGAATATGGACCGACGGCTCGGAAGGAAAAATGGCGGAGATCTTGGATGCCAAAGCGGCCATATCGGCGCTCCTCAACATCTCGATTTTCGAGCATCCCAGAGTGGCGAAGCTGCTCGCGGCCGCCGCAGCCGGGGGAAGAATTCTTGCCGGTTGACGCGAGATCTCGAGCCCCGTGGCCGGACGCCGCATGAGCGCGGTCGCGCGGGACGTGATGGAGTACGACGCCGCAGTCGTGGGCGCAGGGCCCGCGGGACTCGCCTGCGCCATTCGACTCAAACAATTGCAGGCCGACCTACGCGTCTGCGTGCTCGAGAAGGCGTCCGCCGTCGGCGCGCACGCGTTGTCCGGCGCCGTGATGGAGCCCGCCCCGCTCGATGCGCTCGCGCCCGAATGGCGCGAGACGCCCCCCGGCATCTGTGTTCCGGCCCGGCGCGACGAGTTCCGCCTGCTCACGCGAACCGGGAGCCTGCCCCTGCCGATTCCGCCCCAGCTGCACAATCGCGGCAACTTCATCGTGTCCCTCGGGCTGCTCACGCCCTGGCTCGCTCGCAAGGCCGAAGCCCTCGGCGTAGACGTGTTTCCCGGGTTTGCGGCCGTGGAGGCGCTCTTCAACCCCGACGAGTCGGTCGCCGGCGTGCGCCTGGGCGACATGGGCGTCGAGAAGAGCGGGCGGCCGGGGCCCCACTACTCGCCCGGCGCGGACATTCGCGCGCGGACGACGATCGTCGCCGAAGGCGCCCGCGGCAGCCTCGCGAAGCAGCTCATCCGCCGCTACGGCCTCGACGCCCGCTCGTGTCCGCAGGACTACGGCCTCGGCCTGAAGGAGCTCTGGCAGCTGCCGAAGGGGCGCGTCGAGCCCGGGCTCATCCAGCATACCTTCGGCTGGCCGCTCGACTCGCGCACCTACGGCGGCAGCTTCATCTACCACCTCGACGGCGATCGCGCCTACGTCGGGTTCGTCGTCGGCCTCGATTACGAGGACCCGCGCTTCTCCCCGTTCGAGGCATTCCAGCAATTCAAGCACCATCCGCGCGTCAGGCCGTTCCTCGAGGGCGGGCAGATCGTAGCCGGCGGCGCGCGCGCCATCGCCGCCGGCGGCTGGCAGTCGATTCCGCGCCTCGACATGCCGGGCGCCCTGCTGATCGGCGATGCCGGCGGCGGCGTGAACGTGCCGAAGATCAAGGGCATTCATCAAGCGATCCGCTCCGGCATGCTCGCCGCCGAGCATCTCATCGAGCGCGGCGCCCCCGAGGGATTCGATGCGCGCTGGCGCGCCTCGCCCGGCGGGCGCGAGCTGAAGGCGGTGCGCAACTTCAAGCCCGCGTTCAAATACGGCCTGTGGGTCGGCCTCGCGAACGCCGCGCTCGAGGTGGCGACGCGCGGCTCGACGCCGTGGACGCTCACGAGCCGCATTCCAAACCACGCCCGGCTCAGGTTGCTTGCGGACTATTCATCCCCCGACCGCGGGTGGGGGGACCGCACGCTGCCGCCGCGCGATCGGCTCGCGTCGGTGTTCTTCGCCTCCACCACGCACGATGAGAATCAGCCCGCGCACCTCAAGGTGCTCGACACGTCCATCTGCGTGGACCGCTGCGTCAAGGAGTTCGGCAATCCCTGCGAGCGCTTCTGCCCGGCGGGCGTCTACGAGATCGTGGAGGACTCGGCCGGCAAGCGCTTGCAGGTCAACGCCGCGAACTGCGTGCACTGCAAGGCCTGCGACATCAAGGACCCGTACGAGATCATCGAGTGGACGCCTCCCGAGGGCGGCTCCGGACCGAGCTATCAGGCGCTCTGAATGGACGCCCCGGCATCCGCAGCAGCAGTGCGCGAGCTCTATGCGCGGCGGATCGCCGAGCGGGGCTTTCAATCCGATCCGGCTCAGCTCGCCGCCGTCGCGCGGCTCGATGATCTGCGCTCGCGTCTCGTCGCAGCGGCCGCCAAGGCGGGACGGGGCTGGTTGCGGCGAAACCGGAGCGCGCAGCCGCAGCGCGGCCTGTATCTGTGGGGCGGAGTCGGCCGCGGCAAGACCTGGCTCATGGACCTCTTCCTCGAGAGCCTGCCGTTCGCGCAAGCCCGGCGCACGCACTTCCACCGCTTCATGCACGATGCGCACGCGGCGCTCAAGGAGCTCAGAGACCAGGCGGACCCGCTCGAGCGCCTGGCGGAGCGCATCGCGCGCGACACGCGAGTGCTGTGCTTCGATGAGCTCGCGGTGGCGGACATCGCCGACGCGATGATCCTCGGCGGCCTCATCGCGGGGCTCACGAGCCGCGGCGTCTCCCTCGTCGCGACTTCCAACGTGCGCCCGAGGGATCTGTACGCGGGCGGATTGCAGCGGCGGCGCTTCCTGCCCGCCATCCAGCTGATCGAGCGGCATACCGAGGTGCTCGAGGTCGCCGGCGCGACGGATTACCGGCTGCGCCGGCTCACGCAGGCCGGCACCTATCTCGCCGCGGACGCGCCCGATTCCGGGAAGCGCCTGCTGGCGCTCTTCGAGGAGCTCGCCGGGCACGGAGCCGCCGCCGCCGGCTCGATCGAAGTTGAAGGCCGCCGGATTCCCGTCGTCCGGCGCGGCCACGGGGCGGTGTGGTTCGAGTTCGCGGCCCTGTGCGCGGGTCCCCGCAGCCAGGACGACTACATCGAGATCGCGCGCGAGTTCGGCTCGGTGGTGGTCGAGAATGTGCCGGTCTTCGATGCGCTCCACGAGAACGAGGCGCGCCGCTTCATCGCTCTCGTCGACGAGCTCTACGACCGCGGCGTGAATCTGATCGTCTCCGCCTCGGCGCCGCCCGCGGAGCTGTATCGGGGAGAGCGGCTCGCGCTCGAGTTCCGGCGCACCGCGAGCCGGCTCGTCGAGATGCAAAGCGCGGAATACCTCGCACGCGAGCACCGCCCCTGAGGGACCGCTCCGGGTCGAGCGACGCTCCCGCTCGGGTATAATCGCGCGCCACGCGCTGAAGGCGGAGCTCATGACCCCTCACATTCCGGCCGCGCGTCTTCGGCTGATCGAGCGGATCGTCTCGGCCGGGCGGCATCTCGCGAGAGGGCGGCGGCTCACGCCGCTTTCCGAGAGCTTCCTGCGCGCGTACTACCGGGGCGTCGCGGAGGAGGATCTCGCCGCACGCAATCCGCGCGATCTCGCGGCGGCCGCCCTCGAGCACTTGCGTTTCGGCCACATTCGCCCGCGACAGCGGCCGCTCGTGCGAGCGTTTTCACCGAGCGCGGAGCGTGAAGGCTTCACTTCCCCGCATACGGTGGTTCTCGTCGTCACCACCGACATGCCCTTCCTGGTCGACTCGCTCGGCATCGTCTTCAGCCAGGCCGCAATCGGCGTCCATCTCATCGTGCATCCCGTCCTCGCCGTCGAGCGCGACGGAAAAGGCGAGCTTACTGGCGCAAGCCTCGTGGGGGCGGGCACGGAGCCGGGGACAGGCACGGAGCCGGCGGGCGCGGAGCCGGCGGCGGGCGCCAGAGCCGCCGCAGGCCCGACAGCGGGCGCGGTCCCGCGCCGCAGGCGCTGGGAGTCCTGGCAGCTCATCGAGATCGACCGGCAGCTCGATCCGCAGCGCCTCGTCGAGCTCGAGCGCCGCCTGCTCGCGACACTCAACGACGTGCGGGCCGCCGTCACGGACTGGCAAGCCATGCGAGAGCGGGCGCGCGGCGTCGCGGCGGAGATCGGGCTCGCCGCGTCGCTCCGCGGCGAGCCCCGCCGCGAAGCCCGCGAGGCGCGAGCGCTGCTCGAGTGGATGGACGACGACCACTTCACCTTTCTCGGTTATCGCCGCTACCGCCTGAGGCGCGGGCGAGGTCACGACACGCTCGCGCCGCGACGCGCGTCGGGACTCGGCATTCTGCGCGTACCGCGCCCAGGCGTGCCCCCACCCGTCTCGACGGCTCTGCGCGGGGAGCTGCGCAAGCGGGCGCGGACACCGAATCCGCTCATCCTCACCAAGGCGAACTCCGTCGCGACGGTGCACCGGGCAGCCTATCTCGACTACGTCGGCGTCAAGACGTTCGACGCGGCCGGCGCGGTGACCGGCGAGCATCGCTTTCTCGGCTTGTGGACCGCCTCGGTGTACGAGGGCAGCCCGAGCGAGATTCCGGTTCTCGGTGAGAAGGCCGCGAAAGTCGTCGAGCGCTTCGGGCTCGCCGCGGACAGCCACGACGCCAAGGCCGCGCAGCATGCGCTCGAGACGTTCCCGCGCGATGAGCTGTTCCAGGCCACGGTGCCGGAGCTCGTGCACACCGTGCGCGGCATCGTGAACCTGTACGAGCGCGCGCTCGTGCGGCTCTTCGTCCGCCGCGACGCGTTCGAGCGGTTCTACTCCTGTCTGGTCTATGTGCCGCGCGACCACTACAGCACCGCGGTGCGCGGCCGCATCGAGGCGATCCTGCGGGCCGAGCTCGGCGGACGCGCCGTCGAGGCGCAGGTGCAATTGTCGGAATCGACGCTCGCCCGGCTGCACGTCGTGGTGCGCACCGACCCGCTCGCGCGCCGCGCCGTCGACGTGGCGCGCATCGAGCACGAGATCGCGCGCGCCGCGAGCACCTGGGCGGACCGGCTGCACGCGGAGCTCGCGAGGCAGATGGACGAGGCCGCGGCGCTCGCCGCGACGAAGCGCTACACGGCCCTGTTCCCCGCCGCGTACACGGAAGACGTGGAGCCCGAGTCCGCGCTCGCCGACATCGCCGAGCTCGCGGCGCTCGAGCGCGATCCCGCGCAGCTGCGGCTGCGCCTGCATCGGCCTCCGTGGCAGCGGCCCGAGCGAGTGCACCTGAAGGTCGCGAAGGTCGGCGAGCCGGTGCCGATCTCCGACATCCTGCCGATGATGGAGAACTTCGGCCTGCGCGTGATCGCGGAGCGCCCGTACGAGCTCGCGTGGCCCGGCGCGAGCGCCGCATGGATCCAGGACTTCGAGCTCGAGCATCGCGACGGCGCGCGCATCGACATCGAGCGCATCGATCCGCTGCTTCGCGAGGGGCTCGCCGCCGTGTGGCGCGGCGAGGTGGAGAACGACGGCTTCAACCGCCTGCTGCTCGGCGCGGGCCTCGCTGCGCGGGAGATCGTGGTGCTGCGCGCCTACTGCCGCTACCTGCTGCAGGCCGGAGTCGCCTTCAGCCAGGCGTACATGGAGCGCGCGCTCGCGGGCAACGCCGCGATCGCCCGCAACTTGTTCCGTCTGTTCGCGCTGCGACTCGATCCTCGCGTGCCGCGGGGCGCGCGGAGCCGCTCCGAGCAGCGCTTGGCTGCGGCCGTCCGCCGCGGGCTCGATGCGGTCAAGAGCCTCGACGAGGACCGGATCCTGCGCGCGTATCTCAACGTCGTCGCGGCGACGCTCCGAACCAACTTCTACCAGCTCGACTCGGACGGCCGCCCGAAGCCTTATCTCTCGGTGAAGCTCGATCCGCAGCGCATCCCGGACCTGCCGCTGCCGCGCCCGAAGTTCGAGGTCTTCGTGTACAGCCCGCGCGTCGAGGCGGTTCACCTGCGCATGGCGGATGTCGCGCGCGGGGGCATTCGCTGGTCGGACCGCAGGGAGGATTTCCGCACCGAGATCTTGGGGCTCATGAAGGCGCAGAACGTCAAGAACACCGTCATCGTGCCGATGGGAGCGAAGGGCGGCTTCGTCGTGAAGCGGCCGCCCGCGGGCGGATCGGCCGAGCTGCAGCGCGAGGTCGTCGAGTGCTATCGGACGTTCATGCGGGGCCTGCTCGATCTCACGGACAACCTCGTCGCGCGCAAGGTCGCTCGCCCACCGCTCGTCACGTGCCGGGACGGCCCCGACGTCTACCTCGTCGTCGCGGCGGACAAGGGCACCGCGGCTTTCTCCGACATCGCGAACGCGATCGCGGGCGAATACGGCTTCTGGCTCGGCGATGCTTTCGCCTCGGGAGGATCGGCCGGCTACGACCACAAGAGGATGGGCATCACGGCCCGCGGGGCGTGGGAGTGCGTGAAGCGGCATTTTCGCGAGATCGGCCTCGACATCCAGCGCACCGACTTCACCGTCGCCGGCATCGGCGACATGTCGGGCGACGTGTTCGGCAACGGCATGCTGCTCTCGCGCCACATCCTGCTCAAAGCGGCCTTCAACCATCAGCACATCTTCCTCGACCCCGCGCCCGATACGCGGCTCTCCTTCGCGGAGCGCGCGAGGCTCTTCGCGCTGCCGCGCTCGACCTGGGACGACTACGACCGCCGCCGCATCTCGCGCGGCGGGGGAATCCATCCGCGCTCCGCCAAGTCGATCGCGCTCTCGCGCGAGGCGCAGAGCTTGCTCGGGCTGCCGGGCCCTGAGGCGACGCCCCAGGAGGTCATCCGCGCCATCTTGCGCATGCCGGCGGACCTGCTCTGGAACGGCGGCATCGGCACGTACGTGAAGGCCTCCACCGAGTCTCATCTCGACATCGGCGACCGCGCGAACGACTCCGTCCGCGTGAACGGGGTCGAGCTGCGCGCCAAAGTCGTTGGCGAAGGAGGCAATCTCGGGCTGTCGCAGCGCGGCCGCACCGAATACGCGCTACACGGCGGCCGCC
>JASHSR010000195.1 GCA_030038645.1 Gammaproteobacteria bacterium | reverse complement strand
TTCATGGCGGGGCTCGACGCCTCGGTCATCGTCGTCGCCATGCCCGACATGGCGCGCACCTTCGCGGTGCGCCCGGTCGACCTCAACATCGGCATCACGATCTACATTCTCGCGCAGGCGGTGCTGCTGCCGAGCACCAGCTGGGTCGCGGACCGCTTCGGCGCGCGCAAGGTATTCGCGCTCGCGGTGACCGGATTCACGCTTGCCTCCATCCTCTGCGCGCTGAGCCACTCGCTCCCGCAGTTCATCGGCGCGCGCGTGCTGCAGGGGGCCGCCGCGGCGCTCATGACGCCGATCGCGCGCATCGTCCTCCTCAAGTCCACGGAGAAGGAGGACCTCATCACGGTCATGACGATCAGCACCGTGCCGATGCTCGTCGCGCCGACGATCGGCCCGGCGGTGGGCGGCTTCATCACCACGTATTTCTCCTGGCCGTGGATTTTCCTGCTCAACGTGCCGGTCGGCGTCGCGGGCGTGCTGCTCATTCTGCGCTTCATCCCGCCGCTCGTGACCGGGGAGCGCCGCCCGTTCGACGTCGCGGGCTTCACGCTCCTCGCCGTCGCATCGAGCGGAATTCTGTCCGGCCTCGACCTCATGAGCACGACCGGCGGCTCGTGGACGGCGGGCGGCGCGCTCACCGCCGCGGGGGTCGCGTTCGGCGCGCTCGCCGTGCGCCATCTCGCGAGACATTCGCACCCCGTGCTGTCGCTGGGGGCCGCGCGCATCCCGACCTTCGTCGCGACGACGCTGAGCGGCGGCGCTCTGGTACGGATGCCCGTGCGGGCGCTCCCGTTCGTGCTGCCGCTGCTGTTCGAGGTGGTGCTCGGCTACAGCGCCGTCGCCTCCGGGTTCCTGCTGCTCGCGATGAACGGCGGGGATCTGCTGCTCAAGTCCGTGACCACCCGCACGATCCGCCGCTTCGGCTTCCGGCGCGTGCTGATCGCGAGCTCGGCGCTGATGCTCGTGGCGATCGCCGTGTGCATCGCGGTCTCGGCGATCGCCTCCTACTGGGTGTTCTTCGCCATCCTCGCGGCGGCCGGCATGGCCCGGTCGCTGCTGTTCACGGGCACGAGCACGCTCGCCTTCGCCGACGTACCGCACGAGGAGCTCGGGAGCGCGACCGTGCTGTGGAACCTCGTGCTGCAAACGACCAACGCATTCTCCGTGTCGCTCGCCGCGATCCTGATGAATCTCACCTCGCTCGCGCTGCATGAGCCCGTCGGGCACGTCACCTTGCACAACTGCCAGGTCGCGCTCGGCCTCACGGTGCTCATGGGGGCCCTGTCGGTGCTCTCGTTCGCGCGGCTGCCGCATCATGCCGGGGCGGCCGTGAGCGGCCACATGCCCACGGAGCCCGCCACGTCGGAGTGAGCCTCCGTGCGGGAGCGGCGGGCACGTGGGGAGCGGCACCCACGCGTGGAGCGCGGCTCAGGCGAGGGACGGCGGTCCCCTCATCTGCGGAGCACTTTCGCGCGCCACAGGATCCACAGCGCGAAGGCGATCGAGCAGGCCCAGCCGGCCGGTGACACGAGCGCGCCCCCGACGGCTGGGAGCCAATTCTCCATCCGATCCGCGATGACGAGCGAGCCCTGCAAAACGTACGGGGCCGCCGCGGCGGCGCAGGCCGCGACGAGCAGCCACGATCCCGTCCGCCAAAGCGTCCGCCGGCGCCGCGACCTGTGGATCCCTGATGCCACTCGCTCGGCAAAGTCATCGGCAAGCGGCGCATGCCGTGCCTCCTCGAAGAGGCCGGCCAGCTCGTCGTCCCAGGGATCCGGCATGACGCTCACCCGTATGCGCGCAAGATCTCTCGCAGGCGAGCCGCACCGCGCGTAATGTGCGACTTCACTGTCCCGAGCGGAAGGCTCGTCGCCTCGCTGATCTCCCGATGGCTCATGCGCTCTCCGTACGCGAGGACGATGCAGAGTCGCACATCGGGCGCGAGCCGCACCAGCGCCCGGTCGAGGTCGATCTGCTCGGCGGTCGCCGGCTCGTCCGAGGGCTCGGGTGCCGGCCCGTCGGCCGATCTCTCTCGTCCGCCGTGCGTCCGAACATGCTGTAGCCAAACGTTGACGGCCAACTTGCGCAGCCAGCCACCGAAGGCCGACGGCGCTTGCAGGGTGCGGAGGGTCCGCCAAGCCTGCACGAAGGTCTGCTGCGCGAGGTCGTCGGCCAGGGCGGCGTCGCGCGAGAGCCGCCGCAGCAGCTCGCGAATGTGCGACTGACGGCGGCGGACGAGCTCGCCGTAGGCCTCGTCGTCCCCGGCCCTCGCCAATGCCACGACCGCCGCTTCGACTGCCGCGCTGAGGCCATTGCGCGGCAGCTCACCTCTCACGCCGTGCGATCCGGCGAGCGCTCGGGGGACGGGTATCGCTTCAGCGCGTGCACCGCAGCCAGCAAGCCGATGCCGATACACACGACAAATGCGCCGAATGCCAGCAGCGGATATTCCGCGACCGGGAATTGCATGCCGCCCACCCACAGACCGGCCAGGAGCAGGCCGACGCCCGCGGCGATGGTGATGATGCCGCCGATGTGAAGGTAGGGGCGCAGGTCCTGCGGGTCGTCCCTCGGCGGCCGCTGTCCGGCCAGCAGCTTCTCGAGGACGGCGGGATCGAGGTGCTGTCCGTGCTCGATGGCGGTCCGCAGCGATTCCATCTCGAGCCGCCGCTTGCGGTAGTCGTAGGACATGCCGAAGACGGCCATGATGGCAACGAACAGCCAGAAGGCGATGAAGGCGACGGTACCGGCGGCGTGCATTGGCGTCTCTCCGAAGCGTTACGAGCCATCTCGGAGGTAAAGATGCGCGTAGCGCGTCCGTCGGATGCAGCGCCGCGGCTACTTGCTCTCCTTCGCCACCAGCCACTTCACGAGCTCGATCGTCTGGTCGAATCCTCCCGCGGACGCGACGGTGAGCCGATACCTCCCGTTGACGATGATCGTCGGGGTCTCATCCACCTGCGCCGTCGTGATATAGGAGTCGGCGCGCCGCATGTCGAGATTGACGCTGAAGGAGTTGGCCGTGGAGACGAACTGCTGCACGCTGATTCCCGTCACTCGGTGATAGAAGCTCGCAATGTCTTCGATGTCGGGCGCCGGGCTCTTCAGCCGGCCCGTCGCCTCGTCGGCCACCGCGAGCTCGCCCGTCTTCCAGACGGCGTTGAACATGGCGTCGTGAGTCTTTACGGCGATCCCCAGGGCTCTCGCGGTGTAGTACGCGCGCTGGAACACCGGCCAATCCTCCGACGGATTGAATGCCGCCGAGATGTAGTCCATCACGGCGTTCGGCGGGAGGCTCTCCCGGAGCCGGTCGGCGACCGGGTAGAACTGGTTGCACGCCGGGCAGGCGTAGGAGAACACCTCCGTGACCTCCACCTTGCCGGCCGGCACGTTGGTCGGCTGCGCGGGCTCGATGAGGAAGTAGTTCACGCCTTCGCGCCACGGGGAGGAGGTCTGCGCTGCGGCGGAGGCGGCGAGCGGCAGCAGCAGGGCAAGCAAGCACCAGGGATGTCTTCGCATGTGCGCTCCAAAGCTTTGCGGCGGGACCCGAGCCGGTTCTTGCTGACGTTTCGCTCGGCGCGAGCGCTCGAGCTCGATCTGGGCCCGCGCCAATGATACTCGCGACCCGCCCCGATGCGAACGCCGCGAGCCACCGCGCCCGCTCCGGCACGAATCCTGCCGGCATGCCGTTTGAGGAGGGAAACGGTATGCGCTTCACAAGGCTCATCATCTGCGGCTTGACGCTCGCGGCCGCGGCGCCGCTCTACGCTCAGGAGCCCAGGCCGCCCGGCACCGCGGACGCCATCGATGCCGTCGTCGGGAACAGCGTTCTGCAGCTGCGCTATCTCACGCCTTCGCCCGTGGCGCAGGTCGGCGGCGATCTGGATTACGGTCTGCTGCTGAGCGAGAACCGGGACATCATCGCCTCGGCCGCGCTGCTGTTCCACACGGATCTCGACATTCTGCCACGCCTCACCTTGGAGGTCGGGCCGCAAGGCTATGCCGCGCTGCTCGCCGCGCAGCAGAAGACGGACGTGTTCGCGCTGGCGCTCGGCGCGAGCGCCCGCTACGAGCTCATCCGCCGCATCGGCCTCTCGGTGTTCGGGAGCGGCTTTTATTCGCCGGGCGTTCTGACCTTCGGCTCGGCGCATAATTTGTACGACTTCAGCGCAGGCGCCGAGCTCAGATTCACGTCCCGCATCACGGGACTTGCGGGCTATCGCTGGCTCAAGTTCACGCTCGTCAACGAGCCGGATGAGAAGGTGGTCAACGAGATCTTTGCAGGACTGAGATGGCGATTGGATTAAACGGCAAGCCCCACGCGCCGCGGCGAGCGCCTCGCTCTATTTGGTAAAGGCGACCGAGCGCCCAGCAGCTCGGCGTCTGTGGAGATGAGCTGAGCGCGAGCAGGCACAGCCGCGGGGGCGGCGCGAAGCGCAGGCAGCTGCGGGCGTCGAGGTCGCAAAGCCGGCCGCGCCGGCGCCGGTGGCCGAATCTGAACGGGCCGGGGCGCCAGACGAGCGCCGCCGCGCGCGAGGAAGGCGCAGTCCGGATCATCCGCAACGCCGCGCTCAGCTGAGGATCGGATCCTCGGCAGAAACGCAGACACGGCTTCACCGCCACGTCGGGCTGCACGCCGATCCCTTCGAGCGGGCCGATTCCGGGCGGAACGAACTCGCGTCCGGCGACGTAGAGGAAATACTTGTCGTTGAAAAGGTGGTTCGCCAAGCCGCCGAGGAAGGCGCCGGCGGTCCTCGAGCCGACGAGGGTCGCGATCCCGTCTCGCCGAGCGACGGCCGCCACCCACTCCTTGCCGCTGCGCACGCCGTCGTCGATCAGGACGTACTTCGGAATTCGCTCGAGATAGCGGCTCGTCCTCAAGCGCGTCAGGTACCGCAGATCCGCGCCGCCGTAGCCGCCGCGAAAGTCCAGAACGAGCGCATCGATGCGCTGGTCCTCGAAATGAGACAGTGCCGAGCTCATGACTTGCAGGAAAGGCGCGCCCGTCGCCGCCCAAAGGTGGAAATAGCCGACCCTTCGCTCTCCGACCGGGAGAATGCGAGCCGAGCGCTCGGTCGCATCGAGGAGCGCCTTCCGCATGCTCTCGTGCACCGCCGTGAGCCGTATCGTCCGACGACGGTGCCCGTCGGGCGAGACGATCAGCTGCGACGGCGATTGCGCGCTGAAGCCGAGCGGATCGAAGTCACCGCCGTTCAAGCCGACCAACTCGTCGCCGGCGGTGACGCCGGCCACATCGGCCGGAGAGCCGGGAAGCACGTACCGCGCGTACCACTTGCCGCCCCGCCTCTCGGGCAAGATGCCGGACACGTTCGTCTCGAACGCATCCATGCTCTGCGAGAAGAGCGACTCGAGAGCCCAGTACTCGAGGTCCTTCGCGGTGTACACGGCGGTGTGACTCGCGTGCAGCGCCGACAGCAACGCGTTCACGGTGCTCGCGACGTCGGAGGCGTCGAAGCCGCAGCGCACGCGCGCGCGATAACGCAACACCCGAGCGTTCCAGTCGAGCCTACGAAAGGTGCGGTCGTAGAACTCGCGGGTGACGGTGGAGGCGAGCGCATCGTACTCGCGAAGCGCCTGGCACGCGGGCGCCGGCGCCGGCGCGGCACGCACGGCGACTGCGAGAAGCAGCGGTAGCAGGATGTTCGTCATGTCGCACTCGGTCCCTCGCTTCGCATAAACGCGCGTGGGGCACGGCTCGGGTTAACCGTGGGGTCGGAGGAA
>JASHSR010000194.1 GCA_030038645.1 Gammaproteobacteria bacterium | reverse complement strand
CTCGAGCGTGCCGTCGGGATGCACGGAGGCACCCACGAAAACCCCGGTTCCGGGCGCTCCGTAGAAGCGCCCGATGACGAACGGGAACCAGAGCCGGAAGCTCTTGAAGGGAGGCGGCGGCCGCTCGGTTCGCAGGTCCGCCGTCAGAAACACGAGCCGCGAGTGAATCACCCAATCCGGCCGAGCCGAGCGGGCGCCATGGCCGCAGCCGCCGAGCGCGAGGAGCGCGGCGCAGAGCGCGAGCGCGCGCCGGATCATTCGGGGCCCGCCACGCCGACCTCGGATTCGAGGGCCGAGGCGCCGGCGACCGGAGGGATGTGAGCGCGCGAGTGCGCCCACGCGAGCAGAGCGACCGACGCGAGCACGATCGGCAGGCCGATCAGCAGATTCGGGGAGAACGACTCCTCGCCGAGCCGCCAGCCGACGAGCAAAGCGACCGGCGGATTCACGTACGCGTACGTGGATGCGAGCGTCGGTGAGACCCGCTCGACGACGTAGCGGAAAGAAGAAAACCCGACCAGCGAGCCAAAGACGACGAGGTAGCTCCACGCCCACCAGATACGCGCATCGCGCGGCAGGTGCCAGTGCTCGCCGAGCGCCGCGCTGATCGCGAGGGCGATGCACCCGGCGCAGAGCATCTCCGCGCCGAAGCCGGTCGCTCCGCGCGGGACCTCGATTCGGCGCGACAGCACGGTCCCGAACGACCAGCTCGCGACGCCGAGCAGGATGATGAGCGTCCCCGTCGCGCTCACCTGAAGGTCCCGACCCGTGAGCATGACGGCCGCGCCGACGGCGCCCACCGCGATGGCGGCCCATTCCATCCGCCGTGGCCACCGGCCGAAGACGCCCGACCATAGCGCGGTGGCGAGCGGAAGGACGCTCCCGAGCGCGACGGTCGCGCCGGAGCTGATCTCGTGCTCGGCGATGGCGACCGAGCCGTTGCCCATCACGAGCAGGAGCGTTCCGATCAGCGCCGCGTAGCCCCACTCCCGCGCCGCGGGCAGCCGGCGCCCTCGCAGTGCCTGCCAGGCGAGCAGCAGCGTGCCGGCCGTCGCGAGGCGCGTGCCGACCAGGAAGAAGGACGGCAGCTCCTGGATACCCACCTTGATGGCAAAGAAGGTGGTGCCCCAGATGATGTAGACCGCCCCGAGGCAGGCGGCGATGGGCCACGCTGCAGGCGCGGGCCGGGCCTCACGGCCCTCGATGCTCGGATGCGCGGGCACAGCCCTTGCTACCTCAGGCTCCGGTCCCAAACCACGCACCGGCGGCCTGAACGACACCGCAGGGATAGGGAGGGTCCTCCGCACTCATGAACGGCTTGGGGACACGACCACCCAGCGTCCTGCTGATCGGACCATACGACCCTCATTGCGGAGAGTATACGTTCCTCGCGCCGCCGCTCGGTGTGTGGCGCCTCGCCGGCGTGCTCGAGTCCTGCGGGGCGCGCGTCAAGGTCTTCGATCCGAACTGCTGCGCGATCGCGCCGCAGCGGGCGCTCGAGCGCGAGCTGCTGCAAGCGCCCTGGGACGTGATCGGCGTCTCGACGACGGGGATGACCCTGAGGTTCGACCTCGAGCTCGCGCACCTCGCGCGCCGCCTCGCGCCCGGCGCTCTCATCGTGGCCGGCGGCATGGAGGCGACTTTCCGGCCCGAGCTGATGTTCGAGCTCGGGCCGTTCAATCTCGTGGTGCTCGGCGAGGGCGAGCGGCCGCTCGCGCAGATCGTGGAGCGACTGCGGCGAGGCGAGCCGCTCGGCGCCCTCGCGGGGACCGCCGAATGCACGGCGGACGGAGCGGTCGTGAGGCGCACCCAGCGCGCGCTCAGCCGCGAGGAGCTGAGAGCGGCCATCTTCAGCACTCCGTACGAGCAGATGCCGTACTCGGCCTACTGGACCCGACTCGAGCAGGCGTATCGCGTCGGGGAGCTGCCGACCAAAGCGGCCCGGGAGGCCCATCTCGCCGAGATCCGCTCCGTGCGCCTCATCACGCTCAACTACTGCCCGATGGGCTGCACCTTCTGCTCGGCGACCAACTTCCTGCACGAGGCCCAGGGCGGCGTCGCCGCCATCGCGCGCCTCGAGGCGCTGGAGTGTCTCGCGATGATCGAGCGCATCGTCGCCGCGCACCCGGGCGTGCGCACGGTCATCTTCCAGGACGACATCTTCGCCTTCACCCAGGATCGGCGGATTCTGCCGCTCTGCCAGGCCATCGTCGCCGCAAAAGCTCGCGGCGATCTGCCTGCGGGCCTGCAGTTCATCAGCACCAACCGCATCGATGCCATGTCCGTCGAGCGGCTCACGGCATTGCGCAGCGCGGGCTTTCGCGTACTCGGCTTCGGGATCGAGAGCTTCTCGCGGCGCATCCTCGCCGAGTTCAACAAGGCTCCGATCTACCGGCACATCGAGCCCATGCTGAGGGCCGCGCTCGACCTCGGGATCACCCCGTTCCTCGACCTGATCCTGAGCTCCCCGCGCGCGAGCCTGGAGGATGTCGCGGAGACGCTGCGCGAGGCATACCGGTGGCTCAGGCAGGGATGCGAGATCGGCATCTATCCTTATGTCGTCCCCTTTTCGGGCGCCGCGTTCGCGCGCGATCGCGAGCTCGCGCCTTACACGACCCGCGCCCGCAGACGCGTCGCCGGAACCGACGTGGAATGGGATCAGCCGGCGAAGATCCTGCCCATCGACCCGACCGTGCGCGAGGTGGTGCTGAGGATGGAGCGCAGCTTCGAGCAGCGGGTCGCCTCGCTCGAGCGGCGGGTCGCGCATCTTCCCTCGCGTGTTCGCTCGCTCGTGTGGATCCTCTCCTCCCTTCCGGTGCTCGCCGACCACGGAATCGCGGTCGCCGACGCGCGGGAGGTTGAGGCCGAGCTCGACGCGCGGCTGCCCCGATTGGAAGGAGCGGCGGACCTTCCGGCCGTCGCCATCGCATGACCGCCCGTCGCATCGTGAGCCTCGCAGCGCCGCTCGCCGTGTGCGCGCTGCTCGCCGCCTGGGTCGCGCTCTCCGCGGCGAACGTCGAGGCCGCAAGCTTCTCGATGCTGCTCTACGGGCTCGCGAACCTCATCGTCTACACCGATGCGCTCGACTTCGTGCTCCGCCTCTACATGAAGCGGCGCCACACCGCGACGGCGCGCGGCACCGGCCGCGAGCGCGAGACCTCGATCGACCTCGCGACCGCACTGCCCGCCGGTGCCCACCGTCTGGTGCCGGTCCGGCCGTATGCCATCGTCGCCTCGGTCTTCGACCTCGAGGAGCGGATCGACGAGTTCATCGCGGCCTACGCGCCGTACCGCGAGCGCATGTGGCTCGTGAGCGACGGCTCGACGGACCGAACGCTGCTGCGGCTGCGTCAGGCCGGGTGGCGCTGCTTCGACGACGGCCTCAATCGCCGCAAGCCGGGCGCGCTGCGCCGCCTGCTCGAGAGCCTGCCCGAATACATCGAGACCGTGCTGGTGGTCGACCCGGACATCCGGATCCTGCGGCGGGGCGCCGGGAGCGAGATCGACCTCGAGCAATTCGTGAGCGACTTCCAGCAATCCGGAGCGGCCGCGGCCTGTCCGCGCGTCATGATCGAGCCCGACGGGTTTCTCGCCCGGTTCCAGTCGTTCGAGTACGCGCTCGCGTTTCGCGTGGGACGCCAGAGCCTCGCGGACTACAGCATCACCTCCGGAGTCTCCCTCTATCGCCGCGACGCGCTGATGCGCGCCCTCACCGAGCACTCTCTCTCGGTGTACGCCGAGGACTTCGAGAACGCGGTGGTCCTGCTCGACCGCGGCGAGCGCATCTACTACGACGGGCGGCTCGTCGTGAGCACCGAGGGACCGGGCTCGTTCCAGCGCTGGTTCTCCCAGCGCGTGGGCTGGTACTACGGCCTCCTCAAGGTCTACCTCGAGCGGTTCGGCGCGATCTGGCGCATCGGGCGGCGCACGCCGTTCTCCTTCTACCACTATGTGATCTACGTGGGAGGGCTCACGATCGCTCTGCACATCGTGAAGATCGCGAGCGCGGCGCTGCTTGCCGTGAGCTTCCTGAGCGGCTTCGACGATCTGTTTCTCGTGCGCTGGCTGCCGCCGGGGAACTGGACCAACCCGGCTTACTTCATGACGGCGGTCGGCAGCTATCTCGTTCTCGGCGTCGTGGCGCTGTTCACCGTCGTGCCGAAGGCCGAGCGCGCCTACGCGGCACCGATCGTCCCGCTCTACCTGTTCTACGCGCTGGTGCACATCGCGCCGATGTCCGTCGGATACGCGAACTGGATCGCGGTCGAGCTCACCGGCCGGCGCCTGTACCGCGACCACTACGAGCCGGCGGAAGGCGGGGCGGGCGCGATGCGTCCGGACGGAGCCGACCAGGTGGGCGAGGCAGCCGAGGCGGCCGGCGCACACCCGTTCGCGCGGAGACTGCGGTGATCGCCCGCACGATTCCGGCGCCGCCGAGCGGCCGGGCCGCCGCGTACTGGGAGGAGCGCGCTCGGCGCTTCGCCTCGGACGGCGAGGGTCTCGCTGCGGTCTGCTCGTACGGCATGCCCCGGTACTACAACCGCCTCATTCATTTCTGTCAGCGGCGCGCCCTCGAGCCGTGGCTGCGCGTGAGCGAAGGCACGCGCGTCCTCGATGTGGGCTGCGGCGTCGGACGCTGGAGCCGGCTGCTGGCCGCGCGAGGCGCCCACGTCACCGGCGTCGATCTGAGTCCCACCATGATCGCCGAGGCCGAGCGCAGGGCTCGCGCCTGCGGCCTCGCGAGCCGCTGCCGCTTCCTCGTGCAGGACTCCGCCGCTCTCGACGTCGAGGGGCCGTTCGACCTGATCCTGTGCGTGACGATGCTTCAGCACATGCTCGATGTCGGCGCGCTACGCGCGGCGCTGCAGCGCATCGCGCTGCACCTCGCGCCCGGCGGGCGGCTCGTCGTCCTGGAGGCTGCGCCGGCGCGCATCGCGAGCCGGTGCGACACACCCGTGTTCAGAGCGCGCCCTCGCAGCTTTTATCTGCGGCTGTTCGGCGAGTGCGGGCTCCGCGTCCGAACGCTCCGCGGCGTCGACCCGGCGCCCTTCAAAACGTGGCTGCTGCCGCATCTCGCGCGCCTGCCTCGCGCGCTGTCGCTCGCCGCCCTCGCCCTCACGACCGCGCTCTCGGCTCCCATCGACGCCCCGTTCGGCCGGCTCGCGCCTGGGCGCTCCTGGCACGCCGTCTTCGTTCTGCAGCACGCCGCGGGAGACTGACCATGCGCCTCGGCCGTCGCTCGATACTCGCGATCGTGGTATTCCTCGTGGTAGGAGCGCTGATCGTCGTCGGACGGATGTATCAATCACGGCGCACGGTCCGCGAATCGCTCTCCAACACGATCGCGGTGAGCGTGACGAACGGCGCCGACCGCGGGCCGGGCACCCTCCGCGAGGCGCTCTTCGTCGTCGCGACGGCGCCCGGACCCGCGCGCATCTCTCTCGAGGTGCCGAGGATCACGCTCGAGACCGCCCTGCCGCCGATCGTCAACTCACATGGAATCGAGGTCGTCGCCCGACGAGAAGGCAGCGAGATCGATGCGCGCGAGCTGAGCGGAGGTCCGGTCTTTGATGTCGCCGCAGCCAACACGTCCCTGGAGGGTATCGTCATCCGGGACTGCCCGGCCGCCGCCGTCCTCGTGCGCGCGGCCCGCTTCCACCTCGAGGGGGCGACACTCGAAGCCTGTGACGTGGGAGTGGACGTTGCCGAGAACGCGCGCGACCTCCTGCTCGAGCGCAACCGCTTCATCAACGATCGCATCGGAGTGCGGTTCGCGGCCTCGAGCCACGACACCGCCGTCGCCGCCAACCAGTTCTCGGGCGAGAAGGACGCGGGCGTCTGGGCCGTGCGCAGCGAGCCGGATCTGCGCGGCGCCATCAGCGTGCGCGACAACCGGTTCGACCACGACCACGCCGGGATCGTCGCCGGCAACGTCTCGATCCTCATCGAGCAGAACGAGATCACGGGCGCGCAGGAGGCCGCGGTTCACTTGATCGGCGCGGGCGCCGTCGTTCGGGACAATCGCGTGAGCGGCGGACCGGGCATGGGCATCGTCGCCGAAGGCGCTCGCGCCGCCGTGATCGAAGGCAACGAGCTCGATGGCCTCGCCGCCTACGGCATCATGGTGCGCGGATCGAGCAATGCGCTCGTGCGCGCCAACCGGCTGCACAACTGCGGGTACGGCATGGCCTTCGTGCTCGGCGATGCGCGCAATCCCAGCACGGCCGTCGGCAACATCATCATCGAGCCGCGGTACAACGGTATCGACGTCGTGGGCGATGCGCCGATCCTGCGGCGCAATCAGGTGTTGCGCGCCCACGCGTTCGCGCTCCACGTGGAGGACTTCCAGCCCCCGGGAGGTCGCAAGGTCGTGAGCGCGCCGTTCCTCGACGACAACTCCTTCGGGCCGTCCGCGGGCGCCGCGCCGCCCGCGACCGCCCCTCCCGTGAGTGCCGCCGGCTCGCCCGCGACCACGGTCGCCGCGAGCGATGGCGGCGGCACGACGCGCCGGTGAGCGCTCCATGAAGTCTCTCGAGGCGACACAGCTTCTGCCGGCTCCCGCGTGGACCGACCCGCGCGTGCACCTGCTCGATGATCTGTGGCTGCTCACGATATTCGCGATCCTGTTCGCCGCCGGCCTCCCGTGGCTCGTGAGCTCGTTCGACATGCAGATCGGGGCGGCGCTGCTCGGGCTGCTCGCTCTGACGGCGATCCACATCGCATTCACGGTGCTCGCGGCTCCGGCGAGAGGAGTCCACCCCGGCCGCAAGAGGGCGCTCGCCGTGCTGCACGCCGTGGGAGTCGTCGTGGTCGCTCTCATCTGGCGCTACGCGGGTGGCCTGCAGAATCCAGCGTTCCTCGCCGTCTTCGTGCTGCCCGTCATCGGCGCGATCTTCCTCTCTCGCTGGCAGCCCTACGCGATCGCCGTCATCGCCGTCGCCGCCGTGTCGGCCGTCGCCCTGAGCGAGACGCCCGAGCTGCGCTGGTACGCGAGCGGACTCGGCCCGGCGGGCTCGTGGCTCGCTCGGTTCGCCGGTGGGCAGAGCGCCGCGGCGGATGTGCCGTTCCCGGGATTCTATGCGCCGGCCGGCTTCTTTCTCGTGCTCCTCGAGGTCTTCGCCGTCCTCATGCTCGCGTGCGCCTTCGCCGCCGAGTACCTCGGCACCGTCTTCGACCGGCTGCACGCGCATCTTGCCGCCGCGCGCGTCGAGGCCGAGCGCGGACAGGAGCTGTGGGCGAGCCTCATCGAGGAGCTGCCGCTCCCGGCCATGCTGGTGGATGCTCAAACGCTCGAGGTCGTCTCCGAGAGCACGGCGCTCGCCGCGGCCTCCTGCACTGACGGAGAGTCGGTCGTCGGACGCACGCTCGGCGATGCGATCCAGCTCTCGTATCCGCAGATCGTCGAGGAGCTCGTGACCGGAGTGGGCGGGACGGCTCAGCACGTCGTGCTTCACCGGGCAGGCGAGCTGCATTTGGCCCGGTTCCGCGTTCAGCACATCGCCTACAAGGGGCGCCGCCTCGCTCTGATCCTCATCGAGGAGATGACGGAAGCCTTCGCGGTGCGCGCCGCGCTCGACGTGGCGGAGCAAGCGACCGTCGTCGTCGACTCTCAGGATCATGTGCTCGCGTTCAACCGGCCGGCTCTCGCCCTATTCTCGGGGACGCGAGTCGGAGCCGACGCGACGACGCTCCTCGCACAGCCCGGCGCTCCGGCGCGCTGGTGGGAGCCCGGGCTCACGGGGCGGCGCAAGATGCACGTGAAGATTCTGCCGCGCATCTTCCAGGTGACGAGCACGGCCGTCGCGCTGCCCGGGGAGCAGGAGCGGCTCTATGTGATCGCGTTCCTGCCGGTCGCACGGGCCGAGACGCTCGATAATCCCGACCTCGGCGCCGCCCTCCCGAGCGCCACACTCGCGAGGCCGCGATGAGGCCCGGGCGCTGCATGACGCTCGCCGCGCTCGCCGTGCTCGCCGCGTTGCTCTGGCCGCAGCTCGCGCCCGCCGTCGATTCCGCCGCGGTCACGCCGGCCGCGCCGTCCTCCGCTTCGCAAAACAGCCTGATCATCAGCGCGAATGGGTCGACTCTCACCGGAGCGAGCGGCGGAGGCGGCGGCTCGCTCGCGTGGCTGCACGACTTCAGCGACGCCGTCTTGGACATTGCCGGCGAATACCAGACGCTCGCCAACGCGCACTGGGCGTTCGGCTCGGTCGCTGGCTCGGTGAGCGGAGG
Organism: Gammaproteobacteria bacterium; assembly: GCA_030038645.1. Classification (GTDB taxonomy): domain Bacteria; phylum Pseudomonadota; class Gammaproteobacteria; order Steroidobacterales; family Steroidobacteraceae; genus JASHUC01. The sequence goes on along the minus strand of JASHSR010000194.1, from coordinate 672 downwards.
GGACGCCGAGGCGAAGTGGACGGCCTACGGCGACGTTCACCTCGGCGCGGGCGACATCGGCGTGTACGAGGGGCTACAACGCTTCGATTATGACGTGGAAGGCGCGGGCGTCGCGGGCACCTTCGGCGGCAAGCTCACCGTGCAGGTCGAGGGGCGTCAATACGATATCGACACCTCACACGGCAATCTCCCGAAGATCGCGGTCGGCTTCCTCTGGACCCCCCATCTGCAGACGACGGTCTCCTACGCGCGGTCGGTCACGGGCAACCTCGGCACGGAGCTCGCGACGTTGCGCATCGATCACTATGGGCGCGCGGTGAACTGGCTCGCCGGCGGCGCAACGGGGCATGTCGCGCCCCCGATCGTCAATTTCTACACCGGACTCACGGGCCCGGCGCCTCAGTACCACGAAGGCTATCTCGGTATCGCCAAGGGGTTCTCGCGCGTTGACCTCTCTCTTCTCGGCGATTACCTGGTCGTCGCCGGCACGAAGCGCATCACGCTCACCATCGTCTGCACGCTGCATGGCGGGAGGCCGACGACATGAGCCGCATCCGGCTCAAATGGAGCGTCACGTGGCTGCCGGCGCTTCTCGTGCTCGCGACGGTGAGCGCGGCGGGCTCGCGACTCATCATCCTCAGCGTACGGCAGCGCGCCGAGGAGGCCCGGAGC
>JASHSR010000193.1 GCA_030038645.1 Gammaproteobacteria bacterium | reverse complement strand
AGCGCCAGCGGCGCAAGCGGTCTCCACGGCTAAGCCGTCCGCCGCTCAGGCGACTCCGCCCATGTCGATCTCGATCGGCCGAATTCAGGTCGTGAACGGCTCCGCCCACTACACCGACCTGTGGATCCAGCCGAACTTCTTCCTCGCCATCCAAAGCCTCGCCGGCTCCGTGGCGGGCCTCTCGTCCAATCCGCGCTCGCGGGCGACAGTCAGTCTCAATGGCAAGGTCGACCGCTACGCGCCCATCAACGTCTCGGGCGAGATCAACCCTCTCGCGGCGAGCGCGTACTCCAACATGAAGATGAGCTTCCACGGCGTCGAGCTCACGACGGCGACGCCCTACTCCGCCCGCTTCGCGGGATACAAGATCGAGAAGGGCACGATGTCGGCGGACATCACCTACCACCTCGAGAAGGGCAATCTCAGCGCGGACCCGCACTTCGTCATCGATCAGCTGCAGCTCGGGAGCCGAGTCGAGAGTCCGGATGCCGTCAAACTGCCACTCAAGCTCGCCGTCGCGCTGCTCAAGGATCGTAACGGCGTCATCGACCTCGATCTGCCGCTGTCGGGGAGCCTCAGCGACCCGAAGTTCAAGCTCGGGCCGCTCATCTGGAAGGTGCTCGTGAATGTGCTCTCGAAGGCCGTCACCGCGCCGTTCGCGCTCCTCGGCAGACTCGTCGGCGGGGGCGAGCAGATGAAGTTCATCGACTTCACCGCGGGGAGCTCGAGCCTCGATGCCGCGGCCCAGCAGCGGCTCTCGCAGATCGCCAAAGCGTTGCAGGATCGGCCGAGCCTCAAGCTCGATGTGCCAAGCGCCTACACGCCCGACCTCGACCGCCCGGCGCTGGTCCACCAGCTGCTCGAGCAGAAGCTCCTCGCCCAGGGCCGGCGCGAGCTCGCTTCGCGCAAGCACCGCCGCGGCGCCGCCGCCGCGCCCGAGCCGAACCTCGCCGACCCCGCCACGCGCTTGCGCCTGCTCGTCGCCGAGTACCGCGCGGAGCTCGGCGCCAAGGCGCCGCTGCCCGCCCAAGCTCAGGCGGTCGTGAAAGCCAAAGGCAAGCAGAAGGCGGCCGCGCCGCTCGAGCCGGCAATCGCCGAGCTGCAAGCGGCTCTCGCCGCGCGCATCCAAATTCCGGACAGCGACCTGCAGCTGCTCGGGCGCCGCCGCGCCCGCGCCATACAGGATGCGTTGCTGAAGGGAACTCAGCTCGACCCGGCGCGGCTGTTCGTGCTCAACACGGCGACCACGGCGGCGGACGGCCAGCGAGTGCGCTTCCAGCTCGGCCTGGAATGACTCGGCGCCGGCCGACCACGCAGAGCCGCTTCTCCTCCCCTATGCGCGCTCAGGCGGAGGCCGGCACGTAGCTGCGCACGCGGCGCGAGAACTCGCGCAACGCGCGGATGCCGCTCGCCTCGGCCTGCACGCACCACTCGCGAAGCTGCGCAGCGGCGCTCCCGGGATTGGCGTGCGCATCGTTCCACAGCCGCTGCAGGCGATCGCGGAACTCCACGACGGCCCGCAACGCCTCGTGCTGGTCGAGCGCCACATCGAGGCGCCGGAGGCCTTCCTCGCCGAGCAGCTTCGGGTGGCGAACGAGCAGCTTCGAGAGGCGGGAGGCGGCCTTGACGCCCGCGGTTCGTCCGAGGTCGCGGCACACCGGCCGCACGACGCGCCGCGCGTAATCGCGCAGCACGTGCATTCGGTTCGCGAACAGCGCCTGGACGGTCGTCGAGTCCACCGTCTCACGGCCCGCCACGCGCCGCAGCCGCGGGGCGACCCACTTCACTCGCAGCAGGCCAAGCGCTCCGAAAAAGCGCACGAAGAGCCAGCCGACATCGACCTCCCAGCGCTGCACCGAGAAGCGCGCCGAGCGCGGAAACGCGTGGTGGTTGTTGTGCAGCTCCTCCCCGGCGATGAGCAGGCCCCACGGGACGATGTTGGTGGCGGCCGAGTCGGTCTCGAAGCTGCGGTATCCCACCGCGTGGCCCACGCCGTTGATGATCCCGGCGGCGAAGAACGGCTGCGCCGCAATCTGCACCGCGACCATGATGACGCCGGGCACGCCGAAGAGCGCGAGCTCGCCCAGGATGAACAAGGTAAGGCCGAGCCCAGGCAGGCGGCCGTAGAGCTCGCGCTCGATCCAGTCATCCGGCGTGCCGCGTCCGTAGTGGTCCTGAACGACGGGATCGCGAGCGGCGGCGCGATAGAGCTCGTAGCCTTGCAGAACGACGTGCCGCAGTCCGTAGAGCACCGGGCTGTGCGGATCGCCCTCCCGGTCGGCGAACACGTGGTGCTTGCGGTGGACCGCGACCCACTGCTTGGTGACGGTTCCGGAGCTGAGCCACAGCCAGAAGCGGAAGAAGTGCCGCAGGGCCGGATGGAGCTCGAGAGCATCGTGCGCCTGCTCGCGATGCAGAAAGAGCGTGATGCCGAGGAACATCAGCTGCATGGTGAGGAAGCTGACCGCCACATAGCCCCACCACGGCAGCGGCGCGAGCCCGTAGAGGAAGTCGGCACTCATCTGAACGGCTCCCTGATCGGTCCAGTGCGTGGACCTCGAAGATTATGTGACATACCTCGAAGCGGAGCCGGCTCCCCGAGCCGGCTCAACTTATCTTACACCCCCCAGGCTCGCGCGAACTGTGCGGCACCTCTACCGCCCGGATCCGCGCACCTCGAGGAGGATCTTGCCGATGTGCTCGTCGGACTCCATGAGCTCGTGCGCGCGCCAGGCCTCGGCGAGCGGGAAGCGCGCGTAAATGGGCGGCGCGCGCAACCGCCCCGAATCGAGCCATGGCCACACCCGCGCGAGCAGCGCCTGCGCGAGCCGCCCCTTCGACTCGATCGACTGCGGCCGCAGCGTCGCCCCCATGAGCCTCAAGCGCTTGACGAGAATCGGGCGCAGATCGACCTCGGCGCGCGGTCCGCCGAGCAGCGCGATGAGGGCGATGCGGCCTTCGACGGCCGCCGCCGTGACGTTGCGGCCGACGTAGGAGCCGCCCACCATGTCGAGAATGACGTCGGCACCCTTTCCGGCGGTCGCGCCTTGGACTGCCGCGACGAAATCCTCCTCCCGATAGTTGATGGCGCGCTCCGCCCCGAGCGCGAGGCAGGCCTCGCACTTGCGCGCGCTGCCGGCGGTCGCGAGCACCCGCGAGCCGTTCGCCTTGGCGAGCAGAATCGCCGTCGTGCCGATCCCGCTCCCGCCGCCGTGCACGAGCAACGTCTCGCCGGGCGCGAGCGCCGCCCGCTCGAAGACATTGAGATAGACGGTGAAGAATGTCTCGGGCAGTACGGCCGCTTCCTCGACCGTGAGGGACTTCGGCACGGGCAGACACTGCACGGCAGGCACGACCGCGTATTCCGCGTATGCGCCGCCGGCCACCAGCGCACAAACGGTCTCGCCGATCATCCTCGACGACACGTCCGCGCCGACTGCGACGATCTCGCCCGCGAGCTCGAGACCCGGAATGTCGGTGACGCCGGCCGGCGGAGGATAGGCTCCCTTCCGCTGCATCACGTCCGGTCTGTTCACGCCCGCCGCGGCGACTTTGATGAGTACCTCGCCCCGCCCCACCGCGGGCACCGGCCTGCGCGCCGCGCGAAGAACCTGCGGAGCGCCCGGTTGGCTGATCTCGATCGCCGTCATGGCTTGCGGCGCGCCGCTCATCGCCGGCTCCCGTCGATCCGCCTCTCGCGACCGTCCGCCGCTGTGCTGCCCGCCGCTGCGTGGCCCACCAACGCGTGTTCCGCCGTTGCGGGGTTCGCCGCCGCGTGGTCCGCCAACGCGTCGGCCAGCGGGCGCCACGAGAATTTCCGCTCCCGCGGATATTCGATGCCGTGCGCGCGCATCGCGTCGACGGTCCAGTCCTGACGCTCGGCCGCGGCGGACGCCATCAGGGGATCGAGTCCCACGTCCCGAAGGGTGAGCGCGACTTCGCGCATTTCCGCCGCGCGCCGCCGGCCGTGCTCCGCGACGCGGCTCACCAGATAGTCCGGAAGCGCGTCCTCCCAGCCCATGCCGGGGAAGGTGCGCTCGAGCGAGGCGAGCACCTCCTGCTCCGCGCCGAAGCGGCGCGCCGCAAATAGGCTCTCGACGGCGAGCGCCTCGAGTCCCTTGATCACGATGCTGCGGCACATCTTCACCGCCGAGGCGACTCCGACCCGATCCGAGATCGCCTTGGCATCGAGTCCGAGCGCGCGCAGCGCCTCGGCCGCCTCCGCCGCCCGCGGTCCACCGAGCAGCATGGGGACCGCGAGCCGATGCGGCGGGACCGGTGCCATCACCGCGGCCTCGACGTAATCGGCGCCGCACGGCGCGAGGGCTCGCGCGCTCGCGAGCTTCGTCGCGGGTGAGACCGAATTGATGTCGAGCAGGAGCTGCCCGCGCTGCAGAACGGAGGCAGCCGCGACCGCTACCTCTGCCGCCGCCGACGCCGTGACCGCAGAGATGACGAGCTCCGCGCCCGCCAGGGCCTCGCGCGCGCTGTCGCAGGCGCGCGCGCCCGCGGCCTTCGCCTTGGCGAGCATCGCGCCTCGCGTCGCCGGCGCATCGAGCAAGATGTCGTAGACGGCGACCTCGTGTCCCGCTCGGGCGAGGTCCTCCCCGAGAATGCCCCCGGCCTCGCCGAAGCCGATGAGCGCGATCCGCCGAATCGCCGGCATCATGAGCGGCGCTCGCCTGGCGAATCGAAGGACTCGTTTGAGACGCTCACTTTGGTTTCTCCCCGTCCGCTCACCGCCCGCCGTGCGGCGCGCGGCGCGCAGCACATGGCGCGTAGCAGGTGGCGCTCGCCGCGCGGCACCATATTGCATATTGCGCCCTTCGCCGGCAGACCCGCTAGGCTAGAATACCTCGGTGCGCCCCGCCTCGGACCTCAGCCCTGCTTCCCTCTCCTATCTTCAGGTGCCTCCACCGGCGCCCGGCGAGATCGCCCGAGTGTCGGACGGTGTCCACTGGGTCCGGTTTCCTCTGCCGATGGAGCTCGACCACATCAACCTCTGGCTGCTCGACCACGACGACGGATTCGTGCTGGTCGACACGGGGCTCGCCTCGGATGTCGGCCGCGCCGCCTGGGAGCAGCTCGAGCGGCAGGTGCTCGCGACTCGGCCACTGCGGCTCATCGTCCTCACGCATCTGCATCCCGATCATGCGGGCCTCGCCGCATGGCTGCAGGCGCGGCATGGCGTTCCGGTGTGGACCTCGCAGGCGACCGAGCGGCAGATGCAGCGGCTTCTCGAGCCTCTGACGGACGAGCAGATCGCCGAGCGCTGTGCCTTCTTTCACTCACACGGGGTGACCGACCTCGGCAGCTTCGGCGCGAGCCTCTCGGGCGATCGCTATCGGACCGTCGTGAGCGGACTGCCGCAGGTCGCGCATCACCCGCGGGATGCCGAGGAGACGCGCTGGGAGGGCGCGACATGGCGCTGGATCGAGACCGGCGGCCACGCGATCGGACATCTCTGCCTGCACGAGCGGTCGCGGCGCGTGCTCATCACGGGGGATCAGATCCTGCCGGCGATCTCGCCGAACGTCAGCGCGAACGGATGGAGCGTGGACGTGAATCCGCTCGACTCCTATTTGAGATCGCTCGAGCGGCTCGCCGAGCTCGATCCGGCGACGCTCGTGCTGCCCTCGCACGGCCGTCCCTTCATCGGCCTGAGGGAGCGGGCGCTCGAGCTGCGCAATCATCACCTCGGGCACCTCGACCGGCTGCTCGAGGCCTGCCGCGAGCCGCGCACCGCGAGCGAGACGCTGCGCGTGCTTTTCAGGCGCACGCTCACGGGCTTCCACCTGTTTCTCGCGATCGGCGAGGCCATCGCGCACCTCGAGTATCTCGCGAGATCCGGCCGGCTCGTGCGGCTCACCGACGATCGGGGAACGATCCGGTACGCACGCGCTGCCTGAGACGCTCGGCTGCCAAGCTGCTTGAGGGTCTCGGGCTATCCGGGAGGCTCGGGGCTCCGGCGAGGCTCGGGCATCGCCGCAGGCTCGGGCATCGCCGCGGCCTCGCGCAGTCCCGGAGGCTCGGGTCCCCCCTGCGCCCAGTCGAGGAGCTCCGCGGTGTGCACCACCTTCAGATCCGGCGCGCCCGAGAGCTGTACGATGCAGCCGACGTTGCCCGTCGCCACGACGCGAGCGGACGTGCGGCGGATGTTCTCGAGCTTGCGGTCCCGCAGCTGCGCGGCAATCCGCGGCTGCAGGATGTTGTAGGTCCCCGCGGATCCGCAGCACAGATGACCTTCCGGAATCTCCTCGACCTTGAACCCCGCACGCTCGAGGAGGAGCTGCGGGATGCGATCGAGCTTCTGGCCGTGCTGCATCGAGCACGCCGAGTGATAGGCGACGGTGAGGCCGGCCGCCGCGGAAGACGGAGCGCCCGGCGTACCCGGCGCGCGCGCCTGCTCGTACAGCCACTCGGTGATGTCGCGCGTGATGCCGCTAACCGCCGCTGCGGCGCGGGCGAGCTGCACGTCGTTGCGAAAGAGATAGCCGTAATCCTTCAGATGAGTGCCGCACCCCGAGGCCGTCACGATGACGGCGTCGAGCGCCCCGCGGCGGCGCTCGGACTCGATCCGCTCGAGGAGGCGCGCCGCGAGCGCATGGCTCTGCCCCGCCCGGCCGAGATGGTGCACGAGCGCTCCGCAGCATCCCTCGACGGTGACGACATCGAATCCTGCTCGCTCGAGCAGGCGCACGGAAGCCGCGTGCGCCTGCGGATCGATCTGCGACTGTGCGCAGCCAGCCAGCAGCGCGACCCGTCCTCGCCGCTCACCCGCGGCGACTCCGTCCCGGCGTCTTTGTCGCCGTGCGCCGGGCGGCGCGCGTGACGCCAAGCTCATCATCGCGGCGAGCGGAGCCGGAAGGCGGCGCGAGAG